>JBFKKS010000132.1:0-7145 GCA_041630955.1 Nevskiales bacterium | reverse complement strand
CCCAGCAGCTTGCCATCCAGACTGCTGTAGTACAGGCCAACGCGACCCACGCGCAGGAAGTCGACCGCGCGAATCGCCTCGCCAAATTTCAGCTCGCCGCGATAAGTTTCAAGGGTGCGGCCATAATCGGCCTCGACCTGGTAAGCCTCCAGCACTCGGCGGTATTTTTCTGCCACTGAGGTATCCGCACTGGCCAGTACGTCACGTAGCTTGGCGAGTCGTTCGGCCCGCTCCTCGGGCAGAAAAGGCACATCCAGCTTGATGAATTCTTCAAGGGTATCGACCATGCGCAGCATCAGCGGCATGATCTCTTCGCCGGTCCGGTCCACCTCCCCTATCTGTGCCTGCAGACTGGTCTTGGTGGATTCCTGTGACGCTGTCAGTTCAGCAAGTTGCTTGGCATAGACGGTGAGTTGTTTACGCTTCCACAGGGCCTCGCGGTAGGCCTCCAGAAGCTTGTCCGTCTGACTGCTGGTGCGATCGACCTTGGACTGGGATTCCCTGGCGGCTCGCTGGGTTCTGGTTTCAGTATCGACTACCTTGTCGATATCAGCAGCTGACAGCGGTGACCCGGTGCCCAGCGCCAGTAATGCACATATTGCGGTCGTGCTTACTACCCATCGTGACATGACCAAACCCCTTCCTTGAGTCTTCCTCATTAACCAACCGACGCTACAGTTCTTCATCCACATCTGCACGCAATTCACGGGCGCTGCGCTCAAGCCGTGCCTGGCGTAATTTGGCACCCCGTTCCTCGGCATCCTTATCCGAAAACCAGATGACATGCGGGAACAGCAACACGCGCAAAAGTCCGATCAGCATATAAAGATAGCTGGTGGCGAACAAAATTCCGCAAATCATGGAGATGATCTCGAAATTCCCCGATACGTACTTGATGCCCCACCAGGAAATAATATCGGTTATCGCTGCTACCAATCCGACCGGGAGAAACCACTGGTAGAATCGCAAGTGGTTGAATTGCATAGTAAATGGTATGCCAACAATCAAAAATGACGTGATGAAACCAAACAGATGCGCATGGGTAAAGGCGATCAATTTACCCAACGACATGTTGGCAAAATACTGCTCGGCAGAACCATTCAGATGCAGTTGATAGACGATTTCCATCGTGCCAAACAGAAACGCCACTCCATAGAGAATCACGGCCAGCGCCAGCCCGCGCTTCACTCCGGTCGGATAGTAGTACAGCAGCAGGCTCTCTTCTGACACCCGAAATGGCACGGTGATCTTGTTTAACCACAGCAGGCCAACCATAAACAATCCAAGCGCTATGGGCCCTCCGACTGTCATCCAGGCAGGCTTTTCGGGTGGCAATTCGACCAGCTCGGATTCATCGATCTCGCCCAGCAGGTCAAATTCTTCTTCCACAGCAGCAGCTTCATGCTCTTGTGCGTGGGCTGCCGGGATCACGCCCGGGTTGTCGAAGTTAGTCTGTGTACCCAGCCAGAAGGCACCACAGACAATCAACAAGGCAACGAGCTTATTCATGTAATTTCCTGGCTATGGTGAACGGCTAATCTTTCTTAAGTCGCACGTACAATAAGGAACCCGCTCGCTTAACAGTGTCCGTGATGGCGCCCTCAAGTGATCCCGCAGCGTCACCGGTGGGCAAATCCTTTACCGCCTTACCAATCAGTTTTCCATACACGGGCGACTTTTCAGCAGCCGGCACATGCTTGGTGTTAAACGGTTCGATATGCGTGATGTTGAGCTTGGGATCCGTTGCAATCACCAGAAAGAACTGCTTGTCCTTATACACGGTGGGAACAATGATCGCAGTCCCTGCGGCCTTCTTGTCCTGCACCGGGATGTAGATGGTATTTTCATCCGCCGCACTCAACTGGGCCCCTAGTGCCTTCGCACGTTCGATCTCGGTTTCGGTCAGGATCGCATCCTTCGGCAAATAGCTGCGGATGCCGGGGAACAGTTGCTGCACTTCCCGGGGAATGAGATTGGCAGTATCCAGCCACTCGCCCTTGTTGTCGGGTGTCGAGCCTTTCGACCCAGGATTCGACCTGGCCCCGGCTTCGTCACCGTTACTGGCACCATCACCATCGGCGTCCAGCTTGGCAATGGCAGCAAAAGCCGCCGGTTTCATGCCAGCATCCTTGAACTGCTTGCCATAAATGTTCAGCGGCGTACCGCCGCCGTCCTTATGACATGCGTTGCAGGAGGGAGAATAGCCGTAGACCCCTTTGTACATGCGTGCAAACGACGGCTCGGCCTGAGCCATCAATGGGGCCAGCGTGCAAATAAACGCTGCAAAGATTACCGTGCGCATGTTTCTTCTCTCGCTATTCTGATCTTCAGGTCTTTGGCAAGATAATGCCACGATGCAGTAAGTCTATCTATGTATAGAGAAAAGACTTTCAGGCATTCAAGGTAAACAGACAACTATTCAGCGGGAATTACGTCGCCGGGCCTGCAATTTGTTTCATGGCCAGGGTCAGGTAGCGGCTGACCGGTGATCAAAAATCAAACAGTCCGGGCACGGCCTCAAGCATCTGCTCAATATGGTCCTCACCGGCGTTACGTGACTCGTCCAGCAGGCGGCGCTGGTAAGATTTACGCGGCGGCATCAACTTGGCCGCCTTGTCGGTTCCCAGGTAGCGTTCATAGTCGAGCGCATCACGGATTTCGGGTACCTCGGCAATCCGTGCCAGCACCTCTTTTTCATCGGCGCCATTCATGAAATCCAGCTTGGCTGAAGGATTACCACGATGGCAGGCAAAACAATAGCGCTCGTAGTGCTCCAGAACCGAGCCTTCCGTAATCTCGATTGCCGGCGCCCCGTCCACTGTCGGCGGCGACATACCGGCCGTATTCAGGCAACAGTATTCCACTGTTCCCTTGACTCCCAATTCAGCCAGCAGGAATCGC
The DNA here is from genome assembly GCA_041630955.1 of Nevskiales bacterium. GTDB lineage: Bacteria > Pseudomonadota > Gammaproteobacteria > Nevskiales > CAJXLF01 > JBFKKS01. Next base: position 4,244 of record JBFKKS010000132.1, on the reverse strand, counting down.
ATCACCTGAACCCTGCGCAGCGGTTGGGCACCGTAAAGGGTCTGCATGCGAGGCTGGTCCAATGCATCAACGATCTTACGGAATTTGTAACGCGACTTTTCTTCCAGCAAGCGTCGGTCATTGGGGCTGAATAACTGGGCAATGCTATAGACCGCATCCAGATCCTTTGCCGTAATGATCTTCTTCGGCAAGCGCGGCGTGAGGGGATCGACTTCGGCCCTGAGCGGTGGCAGTTTCTCGAACGCAGCGAGGTCATCACCACCAGCGCCAGCCAACAGGCCCTTGAACCAGTTCACGATCGGCAAGCCGGCCGGCTTGTCGGTAAACGGGTTACGGTTGAGAATATCGCCATTGTCTAGCGGTATCCCGCCCGCGGGCCAGTGGGCTGCCTGCAATTCGCGCAACTGATCGGCTTCTGCGTCATTCTCGGAAAAGCTGGCCGGATCCCACAGGTACTTTATCGCGAGCTTGAGCATTTGCCTGCGGCAGGCCTGCCCCGCCTCGCCATCGGGTCCACAGCCATCAATCCAGAGGCGCTGCGTAACGGGCACGACATTGCCAATGTCTGTCATGGCATCAAAATTTTCTGCATCCGCCAGCACATTATCCAGCTTCGCACCGTGGTACGGCGCGTCGGTGCCACGCTGTTTGATAATCGCCTGCTGAATGGCTGGCTGGGCAGTGGTTTCTTCCCAGGGGCGGGTCGGGAAAATCGGACCCCGCCCTACATGGCAGGTCGTACAGATGGCCCGCTTGGCATAAACCAGCTTGGGCACCTTGCCCTCCGCATAATCTTTCACCAACTGGAACTCGTACCGGCCCGCATGTTCGTTGTAGCTGATGATCTCAATTTCTTCGGCGCCCTCAACGAAACCCAGGAACAGTCGTCCCCGAAGGATCGGATCCAGGCCATAGGCCGATGTCTGCGGTTTCGCAGTCGCCGCGACCACGATGCGAGGCTCGGCAAAGTTTGCCTGGCCTTTTAGCAGTGAACGACCATTGGGGATGAGCAGTGTCAGGGGCGGGCGACCCTGCTCGTCGTAACTTGCCAGCAATGCAATCACTTCCTCGAAGGGATACGGCAGCACGCCGTTTTCCTTGATGATGTGATCAAACAGGGAACGTGTTCCTTCCGGCGGCAAATCGCTTTGCGGTATCACCTTGAGCGTTAGTGTTTCGTAATCAGCGTTATCGCTGCTCGTTGCCCGTTCAGTGATTGAGGGTGCGGAATCGCAAGCTGACAGGAATATCAGACCGGCCATGATCGCGACCACCAAGGAAGGCCGCAGCGCCCCTGACGGGGCGCAACCGGGTCGCTGGCCCTTGAACCGCATTACATCAACTTCAGGAATTCTGTCAGCGCCGCCTTCTCTTCAGCGCTCAGATCCACGCCGAATTGGTGTCCCTTGTTTTCTACAAGGTCAAAACACTTCATAAACACCGGACTATGCGGGTCAGAACTGGTGAAATAAGTCACGGGTGTGCCTTTCTTGACTGGCAGCTTGATAAAGCCCTGGCCATCCTCACGCGGTGCAAGACCAAAATCCTCTGTTGTCTTGGTGATCTTCGGCATGCGATGCGGGTCGACTTCCTCGTTGTCGGACATCAGCAATTCCTTCATCGCCATGTGGAACTGTTTCACTCGCCCCGCCACCGTGTAGTCAGGCGTGCCGTCTTCCAGATAGGTCAACTCGCCAACCGCATTGTTATGCAGGAACGGCGCCGTCGCCCAGGTCGACAGCAGCGAGATGTTGCGCAAGTAACCAGAACCACCCTCGATCTTTTTCTCACCAATTTCAATACCACCCAGACCCGGCACCATCATGTTCAGGACCTTGGGTACCGAGCCAGGTGAGGCCCAGTTCTGGTAAGTAATGGAAGCATAGTCTTCCCAGATATGACCGATGCTGTGATTGTCGTGCATTGCACGGCACATGTTGGTTCCGATCACGTGGAAAGGCACTCGTTCATCATTGCCAAGCCAGTCCTGACCAAAAACATCCTTCTCGGCAAACTGCTTGGGTCGCAGACGGCCTTTCTTGTCAACCGCCATATGCTTTTTCATAAAGTCTGGCGAACTGCGCTCTGCCGCAGTGAATTCAAGCTTCCAGTAGTCTTCCTTGCCGAACACGTGCCCCTTGTAGAAGGCCGACAGCGCGTCCTTGTCTCCCGTAATGCTTTCCGGCGGTACACGGGTCGAATGGCAGGTCGCACATTCACGGATATAAACCTCACGACCTGCCGGCACCAGGGCGGTGTTGATAAACGCAGCACCGGGTTTACCGTCAACGTCCTTTGCCTTCATCAGGTAGGTCGGGCCACCGGTTATCAGGAACGATGCCAGGTGCGGCATCTTGGCATCAGCATGATTCCAGGCCTCGCAATCCTGGTAGCACTGCTTGATGCGTTGTGGACTCTGGCGTGATTTGTCTCCAAAGAACGTGCCCGGCACCGGGAAATTTGGCGTCCAGCACTCTTCCGTACACATGCCAATATTGATGTAAACACGCAACAGGGCCAGGCGTTCGCCAACCGAATCCTCACCCCCCTTGAGTACATGCATGGTTGGCGCTTCTTTAACTTCGCCGCTTATCGGATGCTTCATCTTGTGCGTGAAAAGACGCTTGTTGATGAAGTCCATGATGTTGTTCTGGGTCCCGGGGTTATGCATGAAATCGTTGGGGTTCAACGATGTATCAACCGTGCCGGGGCGCGCACCGGATAGCGCCTGCCATGAGAAGTGATCGTGCGGCGTGGCCAGCAGGAACCCTTCCCGTGGCTGGTTAACAAACTTGTTGCCAATCAGTCCCATCAGGTTTTCCCATTCGGGCTCATTGGGATTGGCGGGCGGATTAGTGGGATCAAAGGCCACATGGCACTGAACGCAGGCATGCCCGACCGTATAGCGTTTCTGCGCCTGTAACTCACCTTCTTCATAAGGTGCGGTCGCGGGGTCGTAAATAACTTTACCGGATGCATCACGCACTGGTTCACGCAGGTATTTCCGGTAACCCAGTACGCCGGTCGACTTATCATCCTGGCAAATATCCAGCCAGTTGGAATCTTCATTACCCTGTACACAGTCCGGGTCGTTGATCAGACCCCACTTCGTGAAACGGAATGGTCGCGTGCGCGTATCCATCCAGGGATACCATTGGTTTTCATAACCGATCGTCCGGGACAAGTGAATTTCATTCAGGTCCTGGTTGCCAAAGCTGCCCTTGAACCAGACATCGCGCCCCTTACGCACCATGTCCCGGAATTGAGCACGCTTGGCAGCGTCCTTCTCGTCCTTAAACAGTGCATTGGCAATACGGCAACCTTCCGCATCGTAGCCACTTGGCTGAGGCTGGTCGCACGGTGGGGGCACGTACTGGGGAATGGGCACGATGTCCCAGGTAATCTTGCCGCGAAGCTTGTGGTCCTTCGGGCTGGTGCCATCTTTCCATACCTTGCGAGAAGCAAGCGTGTCGTAAAAGTGCTCTTCGTACCACTCGTTATTTTCGATAACTTTGGGGCTACCCTCGTAGATGCCAGTAATCCGGCCCTGTTCCACCAGGTCTTCAGCAGACACATCGCGGAGTGTGCGGGTAAAGGGCTTATCCGAGACGGGCACCTGATGCTGCACGCTTTCGGCTGTCACGGCCGTCGCAGTAAACAACAGTACGGCCAAACTCAGATTTCTGATGACGAATTGCATGGCAAACCCCTGGAAAATAATGCGTTCTTACACAGGCCACCGAAGCCTCCCCTGCCCGGTGTTTGTGCCTCCCCTGCACACGGCCTTCATCCCTGGTGGCACGCGCTTGTAACTAGTACGAGGTCAATAGTGTATGACCTGCCTCCCAACCTCACAAGCGAGCACCGTATGGTAGGCGCGACAAGAGCCTGAATGATGAGGTCCGAAAACGGCCAGACAAAGAGCCGTCGCCAGCCTATGATGTATCCATGCACATCTCGCATTTAAACAAAGAGGTCTTTGAGCAGGCACGCCAGGCGCGAGACCCGCGCTTTGTCAGGCTTTCGCCCCTGCCCGCGCTATCATCCCTAGACCTCGCCTGGCACGCTGACCCGGAATGCAAAGAACGGGCAAAGCGGGCCGCTGCCTGGCGACCCTGGCGTGCCTATGCCGCCATCCAACTGTGGCAAGCGCAATCATGAAAAGGGCCTGGCTATGAAATACTGCTATCTAGATAGCCCCGTTGGCCGCTTGCTGCTGGCGGGTGATGGACATCGCTTGAAGT
>JBFKKS010000131.1:0-7155 GCA_041630955.1 Nevskiales bacterium | reverse complement strand
TCAGCAAGTTCTCGGGTAACCTCTTGAACCACCACACCCAGCCATCCCCGACTGACATAGCCCTGCTCACGCAATTGTGCAACCGTATGCATAGCAACGTTTATCGGGATTGCAAACGACAGTCCCATATAGCCACCTGAGCGACTGAATATCTGGGAGTTGACCCCTACTACCTCGCCTCTCAGGTTAAATAGCGGTCCACCAGAGTTGCCGGGGTTGATAGCCACATCTGTCTGGATAAATGGCACATATTGTTCACTGCTCAAACTGCGATGCTTCGCAGAAACAATTCCGGCGGTTACCGAATGATCGAAGCCAAAGGGCGAGCCGATCGCCAACACCCACTCTCCCACCGCAAGCTGCTCATCATTACCTAATCTCACCACCGGAAGGTCTTCGGCCTCAATGTGGAGTAGGGCAAGATCACTTTGCTTGTCATGACCAATCAGGCGCGCTTCAAACTGCCGACGGTCGCTCAGCTTTACGAGGATCTCCTCGGCATCAGCTACAACATGGTAGTTAGTAATAATGTCGCCGTTTTCGGAGATAATGAAACCTGAACCGAGGCTTTCTGCCGGCATGCTGGGGAACTCGGGCATCTGCGGGTGCTGAGGCGAAGGCGCACGCCTGAAGAAACGTTCAAACCAGTCTTCAAGTTGGTCACTGTCCAATCCAGGAATAACAGGTTCATTTGCCTCAGCAACTGCCCGGGTACTGCTTATATTGACCACTGCAGGACTTGCTTGTGCGACCAAAGCGGTGAAATCGGGCAAGTGCACTATCGCAGGAGCTGGACCTGAATTTGCCGCCTCTCGTTCTGCACCACAACCGCTGGCGCCTAGAACCACCAGGGCCAACACACTCAGCAAAATTTTCCGCAGCAATGTTTTCATCTTTCCATTCACACCATAATGTTCGCAAAGAGATTGGGCATAGATGACGGGCTCTTAGTCAACAGCTCTTGAAGTAGTCTGACAACCGGAGTTGCGGCCAGCCGAACGACGAAGAACGCGAGGCTGAAACGCCCCTTTCAAAGCCAGGCGGGCGCTATAAAATCTCAGCATGAACAGCCCGATGCCCAGCCCCAGGCCACCAAATGCGGCCACGCCCAGGTCGCCCGCGCCGATCAACAGATCAGCCAGCAGGGCTGCACCGATCATAGTGATAAGCGGCAACATATAGGTCATCAGTGAACCTTTCACTAGCAGTCGTTCATCCAGACCCAGCACCACTTCGTCGCCAATGCCCAGATTGGGGATGTCATTAATTGCCCGCACACGTGATTTGCCCCGCTTCACCATGCGGCCCAGAACCCCGCCCCCGCAGCCCTGTCCCGATTCACATCGTTCACAGCCTTTGCTTCGGTCAGCTTCCACCCATACGGCGCCACTTTCCAGTGCAAGTACTGTCGCTTGTTCCTCGATCATGACGAATCATGAGACCTCTAGTAGTTGATGTATTTAACCGATCACTGGCAGACCATCACGGTTAGTGATGATGCCTATTTTACTACTGCCCGCTCGGTTGTATCACAACGGCATCGGCCGATTCTGGATAGGCTGAACTATTCTTCTGGTTTAAGTCGGGCTCAATAGCCTCAAGTTGCCGGGCGAAATACTCTACTGTGGCCTCCGGGACTTCACCCATCACGGTCACATGCTGCCCATTAACCTGGCGTGCATATACATGCATCGCCCCCATACGTGACATACCCAGGAAACGAACACGTTTGTTGCGCATCGGTTTCAACATAACGGATACCGTCGCCAGTCCGTCGCTATATAAAAGGTGCTCAATGGGGATTGTCGAATCAGCGGGCATACGCATACCGCGATCTACCAGTCGAAAGCCTGGTGGTAGTTTCCGTATGCGCCAAAGGCTCTCCCCTCGAATCGGCATGCTGTCAGTTTCATCATGCCTGATCCATTGATAATCAGCTGGATTCAGGGCCGGCTTCATTTCGCTATCATCGATCTGCTCTGGAAATTCCACCTGTGTGAACATAGCCTGTTCCAGCACCTTGCCTGACTGGCTGACAAGATCGAGCTTGAGCGGCAGGGACGTCTCCTCGTCGACCCAGATTCGATAACCGTATCGGTACTCATCCTGTGGTTTGAGGTAATAAACCTCGCAGACCCGATCGATAAGCCGAGAATTTTCCTCTCGCACGATCAAGTAGTGTGGCGCCAGTTCCTCGGTGGAGAATTGCCTCACCGTACCGAGAACACCACGGATATCACGACGATCCAGCATAACTTGACGATCTTTCGGCAGGATGCATGTCACCACGTCCTCGTCACGCAGAATTTCCCGAGGTTCTGCGCCAAGCGACTGGATACGTTCCTGCTCCCGGCCCTCTTCGTTTCGATGCACAATACGCAGGGTGCGCATCTCTCCGGGGCGTGCATAAACCATTACACCACGGTAATTAAGCGTACGAACCGCCTCGCTCATCTCTTTCAGCAGATCATCCTGATCCTGTGCGTGTACGACACTTAACCCAACAAGACAGAGACATAGTCCAAGCAGGCGGGCACCTGCATTGACAGACAGATTTTGCACTGTCATCGGTTCCTCATTCGCCGCTATAGCTCACGTGGGTAAAACCGGGTGTTGCCATGCGCATGTATCCACGTGGCGCAGTCAGGCCATGGCGGGCGGCCAGCCGCTGGTGTTCAAGCAAATATTCTTCCATCTCACGTTGAATCTCGGCATCCGAAGCAACTTTACGTAAATGCGGGGATTCCGCAGCCGAGACAAGCGTTACTCCCTCAGTGGATGACGGGGAGTGTAAGGGCATCAGCTTGAGAACTACTGTGACAGCCATTACCGAGGCAGCCATTGCCAGTCCAGATGCGATCAAGACACGCGACCTACGAGGCCTTTCCAGGCTCACCACCTTCTTCGAAGGCGGCTTGGCGTCCCCCTCGCTGTACAGGGATGCCATAACCCGGTCAGCAAAATCCGCCGCTGGCAAAACGCGGTCTTCTCCAGACAGCACCGCCTTAAGCAGGTGCTGGCGGGTCCATGCAGCCTGTAAAGCCGGTTCCTGGGCTATTCGAGTCAACGCACGTTGGCTGGCCTTTGCGTCCAGTTCGTTATCCAGTAATGATGATAGCTGTTCGTCCATACAGACTTCAGACCATTTTTCGCTTGGCATGTTCCATCTCAGTCATTATTCAAATAGGGCTGGATGACCTCGTCAATGGCCGCACGCGCACGAAATATGCGTGAACGCACAGTGCCAATCGGACACTCCATGGCCAAGGCTATTTCCTCATACGACATGCCCTCAATCTCCCTAAGTGTAATCGCAGTCTTCAGTTCTGCGGGCAACTCCGCAATAGCCCGGCCTACTGCCTCGCGTAATTCCGAGGTCAGAGCCGCTGCTTCCGGCGTTTCGATATCGCTCATCTGTTCGGTGTGGCCGTAGAGTTCGGCGTCGCTTACGTCAATGTCCTGACTGGCTGGTCGGCGGCTGCGAGCCACCAGGTGGTTCTTGGCTGTATTGATCGATATACGGTATAGCCAGGTATAGAAGGCACTATTGCCCTTGAAGCCCTTGAGTGCCCTGTAAGCCTTGATAAAGGCCTCCTGCGCTACATCCTGGGCGTCGCCATCCTTCACGTAACGACTGACCAGGTTAACCACCTTGTGCTGATACTTGCGCACGAGCAAATCGAACGCAGTGCTATCGCCCTGTTGCGCACGACTTACCAGCAATTCATCCGTCGTTTCCATGCCCATATGGGCTGTTTCCCCTGTTTCCCTTGTCTGATCGCGGGCTGGTAATACCAAGCCCACCGCTGTATTTACGCTGGTGCTCATAATCGACCGTTCTCCCTGGCGCCTGAATAGCGCTTTTACCAGCCGATAGACCCGTTTATCTTCAATAAGTTCAGTCAACTGCGTGATACACTCGCGATCTTGAAAAACCTGCTGCAATAGCCGCGCAGCGCCCTCCTTCAATAGTCTAACAGTCGATTTCAGTTCCAGTCATGATCAATCCTGCCCATTCAGAAACGCAAGACGTGCTGATTATCGGTAGCGGCGCCGCTGGGCTGAGTCTTGCACTGCGCCTGGCTGCGCAAGGCATCGCTTCAACGATTCTTTCCAAAGGCCTCCTGTCCGACACCAGCACGCTCCATGCACAGGGGGGCATCTCGGCAGTACTGGATGAGCGTGACTCGGTCGAATCCCATGTTAGCGACACGCTTCAGGCTGGCGCCGGGTTGTGCGATGAAGCAGCAGTGCGCTTCACAGTAGAGCGTGGACCGGCCTGTATTGAATGGCTCGAAGAACAAGGGGTGCAATTTACACGCAATGATGCCGATACAGGCTTGCACCTGACCCGCGAGGGAGGTCACAGCCATCGCCGCGTTGTTCACGCTGCTGACGCCACCGGGCGGGCTTTGGAAACAACCCTGGAATCACTGGCTCGTCATAACCCGTTGATTGATGTGCTTGAGCATCACACGGCAGTAGACCCCATAACGGCCTCCAAGCTTGGTATGGACAAGGACCGTTGCCTCGGTGCTTATGTGCTGGATATCCAGACCGAGCATGTGAAAACACTACCGGCACGTGCTGTAGTGTTGGCAACCGGGGGCGCGAATATGGCATATCTATATTCAAGCAACCCGAATGGGGCTAGCGGCGATGGCATTGCGATGGCATGGCGTGCGGGTTGCAGGATCGCCAACATGGAATTCATGCAATTCCACCCTACCTGTCTCTATCACCCTCAGGCACATTCTTTCCTGATCAGTGAAGCTGTCCGTGGTGAAGGCGGACGCCTGCTACGCCCGGACGGCAGCGGTTTCATGCAGGATTTTGACCCGCGGGGCGAGTTAGCGCCCCGCGACATCGTGGCCCGCGCCATTGATCACGAAATGAAAAGACTGGGCGTCGACCATATGCTGCTGGATATCAGCCATAAGCCAGCCGCATTTATCGAGGAGCATTTTCCTACTATTAATAGTCGGTGCAAGGCGCTGGGTTATGACATGACCCGAGAAGGACTACCCGTGGTACCTGCTGCGCATTACACCTGTGGCGGTGTATTAACCGACCTGCAGGGGCGCAGTGATCTGCCCGGCTTATATGCGGTCGGTGAAACGGCCTTTACCGGGTTGCATGGTGCCAACCGCATGGCCAGCAACTCACTGCTGGAGTGCCTGGTATTTGCCCAGGCAGCGGCTGACGACATTGCCTCTATTCCCGTGACGGCATCTACCGTAACGCTGCCTGACTGGGACGAAAGCCGCGTTACCGATTCGGATGAAGAAGTGGTGGTTAGCCATAACTGGCAGGAAGTAAGACGCTTCATGTGGGATTACGTAGGAATTGTACGTACCGATAAGCGTCTGGAACGTGCGCGTCATCGCATCGACATGCTGAAGAAAGAAATTACCGAATACTACGGCCATTTCCGTATTACCCCGGACTTGTTGGAACTGCGCAACCTGCTACAGGTGGCCGAGATCATCGTAAAGTCAGCGCAGTGCCGCAAGGAAAGCCGCGGGCTGCACTACAATCTGGACTATCCTGAATTACTCCCCGAAGCCCGTAACACGATACTGCGGGCTGCCGAGAAGGAGATGCCCTAGCGGGATATGGCTGCCCTGCGTTCTGTGACGGATTCAATACGAAGACGCGCCCGTAATTGACGAAGCGTAGACGGCTCAAGCGAGTCGGGCAGCAAAACCAGGTTTCGACGTTGACCACCTGCCAGCAAGAAATTCAGGATCACCAGACGTCTATGCAGGTAGCTACTCGGCAGCAATTCTGCATCATGGGTAATCCCGGCAATATCATCGACCTGCCACCTTCCGTCCGGCTTCCAGACGATCCGCCTCAGGGCCTGGTTGCCACGCCGCTGGATATGAACACGATTCGCGCGATACCAGGATAAGAAGGTCAGCAGCAACAAAGCCGCTGCCGCCGGTCGATATGGCACGGATACCAGGATCACTACAGCGGCCAGCGCATGAAAACCGGCCAACAACCAGGTCAGCTGCCTGGAGGCGCGGGTCTTAAATTCAATGCACGTTGCGGAGTAATTCGATGACATCAGCACACTCGGCATCTGGGGCAGGTTGTTTGCCCATTAAAATGGCATATAAGTCCGGATCCTCCAGACTCATCAAACGAGAAAATGCCGCTTCTCCAGACTCATCCAGGTCATCATAGCTATCCAAAAGAAAACGCTCGAGCAAGACATCGAGTTCCTTCATGCCACGGCGACAAGTCCACCGCAGGCGTGCTTTAGCAGATGCTGAACTCACTGGTTTGTCGGCAGATTAGCTTGCAACTTAACCGCGCCTCTCCACCAGCAACTTCTTGGTCTCTGCAATTGCTTTGGCTGGGTTCAGTCCCTTAGGGCAGGTATTGGTGCAATTCATGATGGTATGGCAGCGATACAGCTTGAAGGGGTCTTCCAGTGCATCCAGGCGCTCACCGGTGGCCTCGTCACGCGAATCGATAATCCAGCGATACGACTGCAACAGGATTGCAGGTCCGAGGTAACGGTCGCTATTCCACCAGTAGCTCGGACAGGAAGTTGAGCAGCAGGCACAGAGAATGCATTCATAGAGTCCGTCAAGCTTTGCACGGTCCTCCTTGGATTGCAGGCGCTCTCTGCTGGGTGCCGGGGTATCCGTCTTGATCCAGGGCTCTATCGATGCGTACTGGGCATAGAAATGGGTCAGATCGGGCACCAGGTCTTTCACCACCGGCATGTGTGGCAGCGGATAGACCTTGGCTGCGCCCTTCACCTCATCACAGCCCTTGGTGCAGGCCAGCGTGTTGGTGCCGTCGATATTCATCGCACAGGAGCCGCATATTCCCTCACGGCAGGAACGACGGAAGGTCAGGGTTGGATCGATCTCGTTCTTGATCTTGATCAGCGCATCCAGAACCATCGGCCCGCAGGTATCCATGTCCACTTCGTAGCTATCCAGGCGGGGATTTTCGCCGGAATCCGGATCATAGCGATAGATCTGGAAGGTCTTGGTATTGGTCGCCCCGGCCGGTGCCGGATAGGACTTGCCCTTCTTGACCTTGGAATTCTTTGGCAGGGTAAATTCAGCCATTCTTCAAATCTCCGTGCGCTTCTAGTAGACGCGGGCTTTAGGCGGTACGACTTCAACTTCG
>JBFKKS010000130.1:0-7157 GCA_041630955.1 Nevskiales bacterium | reverse complement strand
CATCAGCCAGAAAATCGACCTCTTCCTCGGGAAAGTCGATGGCGGCCTCGACGTACACGCGCAGTTCAATAAGCTGTTCGACCAGACTGTGAATGCGGTCTGAAAACTGACCTTCCAGCGAATGCAGGGCCGCTCTTGCCGCACTGTCCGTGCCTGCTTCGATCAGGTCGGCGACGGCCTCTGCCTGCGCGAGATCGAGCTTATCGTTGAGGTAGGCGCGTTCGGTAAATTCCCCCGGCCGTGCCAGCCGCGCTCCCAGTTCGCAGACCCGTGCCAGCAGCATGTCCATCACGACCGGCCCGCCATGGCCCTGCAACTCCAGCACATGTTCGCCGGTAAAGGAGTTGGGAGCCTCGAAGTAAAGCACCAAGCCCTGGTCTATGGCGTTTCCCTTTTGATCCCGGAAAGTGGCCAGTCGAACGTGGCGTGGTGCCGGCGGGTTGCCCAGCAATGCAGTAGCAATTTGCGGGGCCGCGTCTCCGGATATGCGCACGATACCCACCCCGCCACGGCCTGGCGGTGTGGCAATGGCTGCGATCGTATCGCCGACGATGGCTTCGTTCATGCGGCCATTATGCCGCCTAACAGGCCGCCTGCCTGAGCGCGACTATTTTTTCTTGGGCTTGCTGTTGGCCTTACCCTTGCCCGCAGCCTCATCCGCCTCTATCCGCCTTGTAATCACCCATTGCTGTGCGATGCCGATAAGGTTGGACACCAGCCAGTACAGCACCAGGCCGGCCGGGAAGAAGGCAAAGAACCCGGTCAACGCGATCGGCATGATGGTCATCATGCGCTGTTGCATCGGGTCCATCGTCATGGCCGTGCCCGACAGCTTCTGCTGGGCCCACATACTGATACCGAACAGTACCGGCAAGACGTAGAACGGGTCCGGAGCGGACAGATCTGTCAGCCACAATCCGAAACTGGCCTGGCGCAGTTCGACGCTTTCCAGCAATACCCAGTAAAGGGCAATAAAGACCGGGATCTGTACCAGCATCGGCCAACAGCCGCCCAGCGGATTGAAGCCCTCTTTCTTGTAGAGGTCCATCATCGCTTTTTGCATGCCTTCGCGATCGTCGGCGTAGCGCTCCTTGAGCGACTGGATGCGCGGTGTGAATTTCTTCATTCGCGCCATGGCCCGGTACTGATGCTCGGACAGTTTATAGAAAGCCGCCTTGATGGCGAGGGTAAGCAGAATGATGGCCCAGCCCCAGTTGCCCGTCAGACTATGGAGTTTGTCCAATACCCAGAATAGTGGCTCGGATAGCAGCGTCAGGATGCCGTAATCGATAGACAGTTCCAGCCCTGGCGCGATCTCATCCAGCCCGCCCTGCAGTTTCGGCCCGATATACAGGCGTTCGGTAAAGATATGGCTGCCCCCGGCCGGAACGATGACCTGTTGGCCCACGTAGCCGGTTTCAAAGGCCGTGTTGTCACTGGCCAATGGCTTGGGCCTGGCAAAGTAACTGATCTGTCCGGTAGCGGGAGGAATAGCCACGGCCATAAAGTAATGCTGCAGCATGGCAATCCAGCCGCCGGTCTGTACTCTGGCCAGCGACTCATCGGCAAGGTCATCCTGGGTCAGCTTGGTGAAACGGTACTTGTCTGTTTCTTCCTTTTGTTCATACCAGCCCACGCCAAAAAAACTTTGTACAAACGGCGGCTCGGTGCCTTCTGTTTTTGGGGTACGCCAGAAGCGCACATACGGGCTCAGCTGCCATTCACTATCACTGGCATTGCGTACCTCATGCCGCAGTTCTATTTCATAGCTGTCTCTGGCAAACCCGTAGACTTTGGTCACCCGTCGGCCGCCATCGGACCAGTCAAGGCGAACATCCAGGCGGTCACTGCCATCGACAAGACGATATTCATCTTCGCTGATGGTGTACTCGCTGCGATGGTCGGGGGCCTTGCCCTGCTGCGCCACCAGCCCACTCTGGGCAATGAAAAAGAAAGGTGGGCGATTTTCCAGCAGGTTCAGATTCCGTTTGGGCGCATCCTTGGATACGGGTATGCCACGCAGTTCGACCCTGTTCAGATCCCCGCCGCGTGAATCGATATCCACAATGAGCTTGTCGGTACGCACAGAAATAATGCGTTGGCCCTGTAGTTGACGGGAGGACTCTTGACCAACGACAGGCGGTTTTTCTGGCGCGGCCCCGACAACAGGTAAATCCACCCCATCGCTACCGTTAGCCGGCAGACTAACGGCATCGGGCACGGCCGCGATGGGTGCCTGCTGTTCCTGCTCTGGCAGTACCGGCTTGGGCGCGTAATCTTCTTGCCAGGCGCGATACATGAGAAACAACACCACACCAAGCATGGCCAACAAGACAAAACGACGGTTTTCCATCGAACACTGCTCTCCGAATAACTAGTATTGTGAGTAGGGGGCGTTAGGGGCTGTTTCTGATTCTGGCACTGGATCGTGCCCCCCTTCGCATCCCGGGTGACACCGCAGTACACGACGCACGGTCAACGCTGATCCGCCCACCACCCCGTGAACCCTGAGTGCGGTAATGGCGTAAGAAGAACAACTCGGGTAATAGCGACAGCGTGGTCCCAGCAGCGGTGACAGCAACAACTGATAGGCCCGAATCAATGCAACCAGCGGCAAGATGAGAAGCGACTTATTCATTTCGTGAGCCGTTGCCAGTGTCGTGACAGACTGCTTGCCAACTCTTTGTTACTAAGCGCATCGGTTTTGTAACGCGCCATCACGACCAACTCCACGGCCGGAATATGAGTCTGGTGCAACCGGAAACTTTCACGTATCTGTCTCTTGATACGATTTCGCTGTACCGCGTGTCTGGAAACCTTCTTGGATACAACCATGCCCAGACGCGCAGGGCCGGTATCCCGTGGCAAACTGATCACTGTGAAACAGGAATCTGTTTGTCTTTGCCCTTTTTTGAATACTTCCTTGTATTCAAATGCCTGGCGTAACCGGACACGCAGCGGAAAGTGCGCCCCCGTCACGCCTGCAGTCCAATTCGGCTAGGCTGTCAGGCGAGCGCGGCCTTTGGCGCGGCGTGCCTTGATAACATCGCGACCACCCTTGGTGGCCATGCGAGCACGAAAACCGTGGGCGCGCTTACGGCGCAGATTGCTGGGTTGATAAGTGCGCTTCATGGTAATTCTCTATGCGTAAATACATTGGGCCTGCCGTTCCCGCGTCGCAGTGAACGATTTAGGGGCAGACGAAAGGCGCGCATTCTGCCTATTTATTCACCAGAATTCAAGGTTTTTCTGCGCTGATATGCATTTGTCCACACCGCATTATCCGCCTTTTTTCCCTCCTTTCACAGGTTGTGGATAACTTTATGCAAGCGCGTTAGACTGGCGCTCGTTCCGGTCTGTCCTCGCGGTGCAGGGGGCCGGTCAAGATCCTGCCTGGCATGAGCCATTCGGGGCCATTTCATTTGTTATTAGCTTGATTATGTTGGGGGCATCTGGGTGTCGGTAACTGAAACCGTTGAAATCTGGGATCGCTGCTTAAAGCGGCTTTCCGAGCGCCTGTCTGACAAGGATTTCAATACCTGGATATTGCCCCTGCAAGCCAATGAATCTTCTGACCAGATTGAACTACTGGCCCCAAACCGCATGGTGCTGGATAGAATAACAAAGGATTATCAACAACTTATACAATCCGTGATTGATGAGTACGCACCCGGCTCCCAGCGCGGCTTAAGGCTTTCTATCGGTAGCAGTCGTGCCCCGGAACCTGAGGAGCCGCTGTCAAGCGCGGCGCCTGGCAATGACCGGCGCATCAACTCCCGCTTGGATCCAAAATATACTTTTGAGAGTTTTGTACAGGGCAAGTCGAACCAGATTGCCCGTGCTGCATCCGAGCAGGTTGCTGACCACCCCGGGCAGTCCTACAACCCATTGCTGATCTATGGCGGTTCTGGTCTCGGTAAAACGCACCTTATGCATGCCATAGGTCACCATATTCTCAAGAACAAGCCATCGGCGCGAATTGTTTATCGTCAGGCAGAGCGTTTCATGAGCGAGTTTGTCAGTGCCTTGCGCCATCACACTATCGATAATTTCAAAGAGCTGTACCGCAACGCAGATGCCCTGCTGATCGACGATATCCAGTTTTTCGCCGGCAAGAACAGCACTCAGGAAGAGTTCTTCCACACTTTTGATTCGCTGTTGCAAGATAAGCGCCAGATCGTATTGACCTGTGATCGCCTGCCCAAGGAACTAGACAACCTGGATGATCGATTAAAAACACGTTTCACCTGGGGCCTGCCGGTATCAGTCGAGCCGCCCGAACTGGAAACACGTACAGCCATCCTGATGACCAAGGCCGAATTCAGCGGCCTTCAACTACCCCAGGAGGTTGCCTTCTTCATCGCCAAACGCGTGCGTTCCAATGTGCGCGAATTAGAAAGCGCCTTGCATCGACTCACTGCGGCTGCCAACTTCACGGGTCAAAGTATTGATATAGAGTTTGCCAAGCAGGTTCTGCACGATATTCTGGCGGTTAATGATCGCCTCATCACGATAGAGGGTATCCAGACCACTGTTTCGGATTACTTCCAGATCCGTAAGACGGACCTGTTATCCAAGCGACGCAATCGCTCCCTGGCACGCCCCAGGCAGATCGCGATGGCCCTCACCAAGGAACTGACAGACCGCAGCCTGCCCGAAATCGGCGAAGCCTTTGGGGGACGAGACCACACCACGGTATTGCATGCCTGCCGCAAGGTACGGGAATTATGCGACAGCGACTCCCGTATCAATGAAGATTTTAATAACCTGTTGCGCATTCTGAGTCACTGAATGAACCCCTTATCTCAAAGCCTGTGGATATCCTGCCCATTAGCCGGGCAAAAGCTGGGCATAAAGCGGGACGCAGCATTAGTGCACATTTCATCCACAGGCTATGTAACGCATTCAAGGATACTTTTCCCGAGCTTTGAAGGCATTGCAACATATTGATTTTATTAAATAATAATGTTTTATCCACAGATATTGGCGAGCCTATTATCCTTATCGTCAAGTTAAAGAATATTTAATTAATATTGAGTACAAGAGGCAGACATGAAATTCACCACATCACGTAATTCCCTGTTCAAGGCCCTGCAAGGTGTCATAGGCGTTGTTGAAAAACGTCAGACCATGCCGATACTCTCGAACGTATTGCTCGAAGTGAGTGGTTCAGAGTTACTTATTACCGGTACCGACCTGGAATTGGAGTTGATCAATATGGTTGTGGTCGAGGATGCTACGGATGGCTCCGTTGCCGTACCTGCTCGCAAACTTTTTGATATCTGCCGGGGATTGCCTGAAGGCGCAGAATTAAAGTTTGATCTCAAGGATCAGCGCGCAACACTAAAATCAGGCCGTAGCCGCTTTGTCCTGGCCACCATGAGTGCGGATGAATTTCCCATTCTTGAACCATTGAGCGAGGGACAGCGGTTTAGAATTTCGCGTTCTGCGTTAAGCGGACTTCTGGATAAAACGCACTTTGCGATGGCGCACCAGGATGTCAGGTACTACCTCAACGGCCTGTTGCTGGAGGCCAGCAATAACCGCGTGCGTTGCGTCGCCACCGATGGCCATCGCCTGGCCATGAGCGAAGTGCAGGCTGATTTACCCGATGACCTTGAGATACAGGTCATCGTGCCGCGTAAAGCGATTACCGAAATGCAGCGCTTACTCGGCGAGAGCGATGAGGAGATAGAGCTCATCGTTAATCAACACCACCTGCAACTCGAGCTGGGTACTATTCGGTTTACCAGCAAGCTCATTGATGGACGCTTTCCCGATTACGAGCGAGTTATTCCCGCAGCCGGCAGCGAGATCATGGTTGCCGATAGAGAAGTGGTACGCATGGCACTATCGCGCACGGCTATCTTGTCCAATGAAAAGTTCAGAGGGGTTCGCTTGTGCTTGAGCGATGGCCATCTTCGACTGCAAGCGCATAACCCGGAGCACGAGGAAGCGGAAGAGGACCTGGAAATCGATTACAACGGCAAAGGTCTGGAAATCGGTTTCAATGTGAATTACCTGCTGGACGCACTTGGCTGCATGCAGGCGGATCAATTCGTGCTGGAACTTTCAGGACCCGACAGCAGTGGCCTTATACGCGAGCAGGGCGATGACGACAGTCGCTATGTCGTCATGCCCATGCGCCTCTAGACAAGCAAACAGGGACATAGTCGGGCTCCCCAGGCCCGACGCCCTGCATTGAGCCTGGTATGTATCTAACCGAACTCCAGATACGTAATTTACGCTGCCTGGGTTCAGTGCACATCCAACCCGGGCCAGGGCTCAACTTCATAGTTGGTGATAATGGAGAAGGCAAAACCAGCCTTCTGGAAGCAATTCATATTCTCTCCCGCGCGCGTAGCTTCCGCAGCAACTCAGGCCAAAAAGTAATCAAGGACGGAGAGACGGAACTGACCGTGTTTGGTCGCGTGGCCCGAGAGCAGCAACCGGGCTACAGCATGGGGGTTCAGCGCAGAAA
This sequence comes from Nevskiales bacterium, assembly GCA_041630955.1. Classification (GTDB taxonomy): domain Bacteria; phylum Pseudomonadota; class Gammaproteobacteria; order Nevskiales; family CAJXLF01; genus JBFKKS01. The sequence continues at coordinate 676 of JBFKKS010000130.1, read as the reverse complement.
GGGGGAACTGGAGTTTAAGCTATCCAACAGCCCAGCCCCGCGCATTCTGGACATGCTGAGGGCGCTGCCAGTACAGGTCATATCTCCCGACTTGCATTCACTGCTGGAGCGGGGACCCGGGCAGAGGAGACGCTTCTTGGACTGGGGTGTGTTCCACGTGGAACCAGAGTTCCATGCTATTTGGCAGCGCTACCACCGCGCACTGCTACAGCGTAATTCTGCCCTCAGGTCCAAACAGCCCGAATCCCAGGTTACTGCCTGGAATACTGAACTGGTGGTAACCGGCCAGAGGATGGACACGCTGCGCAGCAAGCATGTAGAAGCACTGAGGGAAAAATTGGCGGTATTATTGCAGCAGCACCCTGGGTTGCAGGCAGATCTCGAATATCAAAGGGGCTGGGCTACTGATATTGAGTTATCCGATCTATTGTTATCCAACATCCAGAGGGATAGACAAAGAGGCTATACGGTTGCCGGGCCACACAGGGCGGATATTCGGCTGTTGTGGCAAGGGAAGCAGGCGGCGGAAACGGCATCGCGCGGAGAGCAAAAACTCCTGATAAGCATGCTTCACCTCATTCAGGCCATGATGGTGGGCGAGGAGACGGGCGCCCGCCCGATTCTACTCATTGATGATATGGCGGCCGAGTTGGGACGGGATTACAGAGAGCAATTT
>JBFKKS010000129.1:0-7236 GCA_041630955.1 Nevskiales bacterium | reverse complement strand
GAGAATGTGCTTGAGCTGAGCCTTGTGCAGGTCAGCCAGCTGGGTATTGATCTTGTGGGGGCCGGGCTTGCCCAGGCCAGCACAATCACTTTAATGGTCGATACCGATGTGCCGGTCCGTTTGCTGCTGCGGAATGAAGTTATGACAGGCGTTCTGGATATTGGCCCGGGAGAGGGCCAGCTGCTGGAACTGGATCGTGATCTTCAACCGCTCGGCTGATACGCGAGCCGGGCATTTGCTGGTTCGCGTGGGTCAATCTGCCAGTGTGATGAGCGCTCGTCCCTATGGGTGATGAGCGGGCCGAGGCTAAACGGCAGAATGCGCCCTTAAATCAGACTTCTACAGAAGGCCTATGGATTTCTCACTGACCGACGATCAGAGCATGATTCGTGACGCTGCCCAGGATTTTCTGGCCGACAGGAGCGATTCCGAAGCGGTGCGTCGTGCCATGAACTCGGCGGAGGGGTTCGAGCCGGCGGTATGGGCAGCCATTGGCGCCGAGCTGGGCTGGTGTGCCGTTACGGTACCCGAGGAGCAGGGCGGCATGGGAATGGGCCCGGTCGAGTTGGCCTTGATCCAGGAACAGGCTGGCTACCACCTGCTGTGTTCGCCGTTTTTTTCCACAGCTTGTCTGGGTACAACCCTGTTGAGCAGCCTGGGCAACGAGGCGACACAGGCAGAACTGCTGCCTAAAGTCGCTGAAGGAACCTTGCGTCTGGCCGTATCCATTTCGGATACGACGGATCTGGTCGCGGAAGAGGTAGATGATGGCTGGCGCTTGACCGGTCGTGTTGCCCAGGTCTGTGATGCCAGTACGGAGAGCCTGTTGTTGCTTTTTGCCAGGACGTCAGATGGACTGGGGTTGTTTGCCGTGCCGGGTGATGCTGACGGCGTGATGATGAATGCGCAGACCGGCTGGGATGCCACTCGTCGGTTTACCCAGGTCACGCTGGAAAATGTCGCCGCCGATCGACGCTGCGGCAACGTTGAGCGTTTTGAGACCGGTGGCAAGCAGGCCACCGCCCTGGCGCGCCTTTATATTGCCGCCGAGCAATTGGGTGCTGCGCAACGCTGCCTGGATCTCACGGTGGCCTATGTGGCCGAACGCAAACAGTTTGGCCGTGCGGTGGGCTCGTTTCAGGCCATCAAACATCGCTGTGCCGGAATGATGGTGCAGATAGAAGGCCTTCGTTCTGCGGTTTATGGCGCGGCTGCGCAGGCGGCGAGCGATGCGCCAATTAAAACCCTGAGCATGGAATGCGCCATGGCCAAGGCGCTGGCCTCGGACGTGTTGTTCTACTGTGCCGGTGAGGCTATTCAGTTGCATGGTGGGGTCGGCTTTACAGCCGAATATGACCCGGGTTTGTATTTCAAACGGGCCCGTGCATCAAAGACCTGGTTAGGCACCCCTGAAGAGTTACGCGAGGAAATCGCGGAGGCATTGCTGTGAACCTGTTTGAAAGCGCAGAAGATCAGGCCTTTCGCGAAGAAGTGGCCACCTGGATGCGCGAGCATCTGGTCGGTGAGTACGAGGTGCTTAAGCATCGTGGCGGGCCTGGTGACGAAGAGGCTTATCCGGAATTACGCAAACAGTGGGAGCAAGAACTCGCTGCCGGTGGCTGGACCTGTGTCGGCTGGCCCGAGGAATACGGCGGTCGTGGGCTTTCCATTGAGCATCAGGTGATTTACCACGAGGAATATGCCCGTGCCGGTGGCCCTGGGCGTGTGGGGCATATCGGTGAGGGCCTGATCGGTCCGGCACTGATTGCCTTTGGCAACGAGGCCCAGAAAGCCGAGTTCCTGCCGGGCATTCTGAAGGGCGAAACCTACTGGTGCCAGGGTTACTCCGAACCCTCTGCCGGATCTGATCTGGCCAACATACAGACCAAGTGCTGGCTAGGCGATGACGGTGACTGGCGCATTTCCGGGCAGAAGGTCTGGACCTCGCTGGCGATGGATTCCGACTGGATATTCGTGATTGCCCGCTGTGAACCTGGCAGCAAGGGGCGTCATGGCCTGGCCTTTCTGCTGCTGCCGCTGGACCAGCCCGGCGTCACGATCAAGCCGATTCACCAGATCAGTGGCAGTGCCGAATTCAATGAAGTCTTTTTCGACGAGGCGGTGGCCAAGGCCGGGCATATTGTCGGCGCGCCCGGCGAGGGCTGGAAAGTGGCCATGGGCCTGCTGGAAGCGGAACGCGGAGTATCCACGCTTGGACAGCAGATGCATTTCGCTCATGAACTGGAACTTGTTATCAAGGCTGCCAAGGCAAACGGTCAGGCCAAGAACCCCTTGATACGCGACCGCATTGCCAAGGCCTGGTCCGGGCTGCGCGTATTGCGTTACAACGCGCTGCGTATGCTCTCGGGTGGGGCCGATGTCAGCCTGGGGCGCGAGGCGCTGATTTATAAATATTACTGGTCGAACTGGCACCGTGACCTGGGCGAGTTGGCCATGGATGTGCTGGGTGAGCAGGGTGATGTACCAGCCAAGGATTTCGATATCCTGCGTTTGCAGCAGGTATTCTTCTTCTCCCGCGCCGATACTATCTACGCGGGTACGAATGAAATACAACTGAATATCATGGCAGAGCGTGGCCTCGGCCTTCCTCGCGAGCCGAGAGGTTAATGTGAAAGACGTCAGAAACAATCCGGAATATATCCCCGGCCACGGCTTGCTACAGGGCAAGTCTGTATTGATCACCGCGGCTGCCGGTGGTGGTATTGGCTTTGCGGCGGCCAAGCGTAGCCTGGAAGAGGGCGCACGTGCGGTGGTGATCGCTGATATCCATGAGCGTCGTCTGGCGGAGGCCGTAGAGACGCTCACTGAAGAACATCCGGGTGCGCGTGTCGATGGCAAGCTGGCAAATGTGACCTCCGAAGACGACGTCCAGGCCCTGATTGAATTTGCCGAGAAGATTACCAACGGGGTTGATGTACTGATCAATAACGCTGGCCTCGGTGGCAGCAAACTCGTGGTGGACATGACGGACGAGGAGTGGAGTCGAGTCCTGGATGTCACCCTCACGGGTACTTTCCGTATGACCCGTGCCATGCTCAAAAAGATGCAGCCCCGCAAGGCGGGCGTCATCGTGAATAATGCCTCGGTACTGGGCTGGCGGGCGCAGAAGGAACAGGCCCATTATGCGGCCGCCAAGGCTGGCGTGATGGCGCTGACACGCTGCAGTGCACTGGAGGCGGCGGATTACGGGGTGCGGATCAATGCCGTGTCACCGTCGATTGCCTTCCACGATCACCTCAAGAAGACCGCGCCGGCAGAATTGCTGGAAAAGCTCGCCAGTCGCGAGGCCTTTGGCAGGGCGGCCGAGGTGTGGGAAGTGGCGAACGTGATGATGTTCCTGGCTTCTGACTACTCGAGCTACATGGTCGGGGAAATTGTTTCGGTCTCCAGCCAGAGAGCATAGGTAAAGCTTGCTAAGATCACGGGCTATTTGTTGTCAGGGGGGGATTGATGGAATTTTTACCCGATAATCCAAAGGCATGGTTTGATTTCCTGGTCTATGCATCACTGGGCATGTGTACCTTCGTGTTCGTGGCGCTGTTTTATTTCCCCGCATCCTATGGTCGCTACAACGATGGCAACAAGCTGTGGGGGCCGGGTATCAACCCGCGTCTGGCCTGGTTCCTCATGGAAGTTCCATCCTGCGTGCTGTTTGCGATAATTTTTTTCATGGGGGAAAACGCCTTTGACCCGGTGCCATTGCTATTGCTGGTGATGTGGCAGTTTCACTATTTTCATCGCACCTTCATTTTTCCCTTCAAGGTCAAGGTACGTGAGGGCGCGACCACGCCGATCGGCATTCCGATCATGGCAATTTGCACCAATACGGTGATCTCTTTCCTGAATGCCTCGGCCTTGACCTGGGTTACGATCAGCCGGGGCTATGATTTGTCCTGGCTGATGGACCCGCGTTTCATCGTGGGGGTGCTGATATTCATCAGTGGCTACTACGTCAACAAGAAGGCGGATGCCATGCTGGCCGCGCTGCGCAAGCCGGGAGAGTCGGGTTACAAGATTCCGCGAGGCTGGCTGTACGAGAAGATCAGCTGCCCGAATTACTTTGGTGAAGTGTTGACCTGGGTCGGTTGGTCCATCGCCATCTGGTCGGTAGCGGGCTGGATTTTTGTGTTGTTGACGCTGGCCAACCTGTTACCCCGTGCAGTGACCAATCATCGCTGGTACCACGAAAAGTTTGACGATTACCCGAAGGATCGAAAGATCATCATTCCTTATGTTTTGTAAATGGAATTAACTAGTTATGGCGACAACTTTTAGTAACGCAAAAGAAATTCTGGACGCGGTTGGTCAGGACCTCGGCAGCAGTGAGTGGGTGACCATTGAGCAGGATCGCATCGACCAGTTTGCCGACGCCACGGATGATCACCAGTGGATTCATGTGGATGCCGAGAAGGCAGCGAAGGGGCCGTTTGGCGCGACCATTGCCCACGGCTACCTGACCCTGAGCCTGTGTTCCCGTTTTCTTCCGGAACTGTTGGCCGTGCAGAACATGAAGATGGGCGTGAACTACGGTTGCGGCAAGGTGCGTTTCCCGAATGCCGTCAAGGTGGGATCGCGGGTGCGCGGCCTGGGACAGATTGTTGAGGCAGAGCAGACCAAGGATGGCGGCGTGCAGGTGGTGGTGCGCATTACGGTTGAGATAGAAGGGCAGGACAGGCCTGGCTGCGTGGCAGACACCATCTCAAGATTCTACTTTTAGGTCTATATTCATGAACGAAGCAGTCATTGTTGCCGTCGCACGCACCCCCATCGGCAAGGCCTATCGCGGTGCCTTTAACGACACTGAAGCGCCGGTACTAGGCGGGCATGCCATCAGGGCAGTGGTAGAACGCGCCGGCGTGGACGGGGCGGATATTGATGATGTGATCATGGGTGCCGCAGCACAGCAGGGCACCCAGGCCTATAACCTGGCCCGCCTGTGCACCTACACGGCAGGTCTGCCGTTGACGGTTTCCGGCATGACAGTCGATCGCCAGTGTTCCTCCGGCCTGATGACCATTGCCATGGGCGCCAAGGACATCATGGTCGGCGAGAAGAATATCGTCGTGGCCGGCGGCCTGGAATCCATCTCACTGGTACAGACCAAGCACAAGAATACTTACAAGGCCGTCTCCAAGGCGGTACTCGAGGTCGAGCCGACTGCCTATATCCCGATGATCGAGACTGCCGAGATTGTGGCCGAGCGTTACGGCATCTCGCGTGAGGCGCAGGATGAGTACTCGCTGCAAAGCCAGCAGCGTACTGCTGAAGCGCAGGCGGCGGGCAAGTTCGATGATGAAATCGTGCCGCTGACCACGCAAAAGCTGCTGTTCGACAGGGAAACCAAGCAACCCGCCGGGCATCAAGAAGTTACCCTGAGCAAGGACGAGGGCAACCGTGCGGACACCACGCTGGAAAGCCTGGCCTCACTCAAGCCGGTGTTCAAGGATGGCCAATGGATTAAAGAGGGTAAGCACATTACGGCGGGTAATGCTTCGCAGTTATCCGACGGCGCAGCGGCAGTCATGATCATGAGTCGCGCAGAAGCCGAGAAACGCGGCTTGCCGATCATGGGGATTTACCGCGGGTCAGCCGTTGCAGGTTGCCAACCGGATGAGATGGGCATTGGCCCGGAATTCGCCATTCCCAAGCTGCTCAAGCAGCACAATTTGAGCGTGGACGATATAGGACTGTGGGAGTTGAATGAGGCGTTCGCGGTACAGGTTATACATTGCCGTGATCGTCTTGGCATACCCAACGACCGGTTGAATGTGAATGGTGGTGCGATCTCGATTGGCCACCCGTTTGGCATGTCGGGAGCGCGTATGGTTGGGCATGTGTTGATCGAAGGTCAGCGTCGTGGTGTACGCTATGTCGTTGTAACCATGTGCATCGGTGGGGGTATGGGTGCCGCGGCACTGTTTGAAGTGGGACAATAAAGCATAGTTTCCAGGGTACGTAGAGACCCAAAGGAAGCGTCTGAAAGGCACGGCGAGATAAAAGAATAACTGCGTAATGATTGCGGTTATCAAACAATGGCGGAGGAGAAGACCATGGTCGAGAAGACCGTTGAGTTTGACGAAGAAATAGTGGACGTCGATACCAAGCAGCACGAGACAGAGGGCTCCCTGAGAGGGGGCTGGCCGGCGATCCTGCTGACAATAGCAATGATCAGCGCTGCGCTGTACGCCTTTTCACCGAGGCCGCATCCGCCCGTGCCGCCCACCGAAATCAAGGCCAGTCAGCTCATGACCAATGACCTGGCCCAGCAGGGGACGCGACTGATTGCGGTTGGTGAGCTGGGTCGTATCCTGTATGCCGATAATCCCAATGGGCCCTGGAAAGAGGCGTCCATCGACAAGCAACGCGGCTCCAACCTGACACGCGTGAAATTCGTTAACGACAATGTGGCCTTGGCCGTAGGCCACAGCGGCTGGTTGTTGCGCAGCGAAGATGGCGGCAAGAGCTGGCAGGAACTGCGCTTCAATGAGAACAATGCTGATCCCCTGCTTGGGCTTGGCGGGCCCTTTACCGGTGACGCCGCGGGCAAACTGTTTGCCTTTGGTGCATTTGGCCAGTACCTGACGTCCAGTGATGGCGGCCGCAGCTGGCAGAAAGAAAGCATTAATGTGCTGGAGGTTGAAGCAGAGAATGCGGAAGAAACCTCGGCTGCCGACGCAGAAGTCGACGACATCTTTGGCATGAACGAGTCCTCAGATGACGTGTTTGGCGATGACTATGATCCGTTTGCCGAATTTGAGTCGGGCGGTGGCGCCGCAGACTTCAGTGGTCGACATATGTACGCCATGACACAGGCACATGACGGCTCACTGTTCCTGGTTGGCGAGAGAGGCATGATCCTGCGCTCCGAAGACGCGGGGGCAAGCTGGACGCCACTGGAAGAAATTTATACGGGTTCGTTCTACGGCATCAGCGTTATGCCGGATAACAGTCTGCTGGTTTACGGTATGCGCGGTAATGCTTTCGTATCGAGCGATCTTGGGCAGACCTGGCAGGCGAGTGAGGTGCCGTTAGTGCAGGGTTTGTATGCTTCCGCAGTTGGTGCCGATGGACTTGTGGTTGTTGTGGGTGCCAGTAATACGGTGCTCGTATCCAAGGACAATGGTCGAACCTTCGAGAAAACCACAGCCCGTGGTCCCAACGCCAATGCCACGGTGCTGGCGCTTGAGAATAAGGCCTGGCTGCTGGCCGGAGAAG
>JBFKKS010000128.1:0-7248 GCA_041630955.1 Nevskiales bacterium | reverse complement strand
GGCCATTGCCCTGACCCTGGCTGCAGCCGGGCACAGAGTGTTCGGTACCAGCCGCAAGCCACAGGCGGATCAGGGCGATCCGGCGAACCCGGTGCGCATGTTGCAGCTGGATGTCACGGATGATGTTTCCGTGAATGCCTGTCTGAAGCAGTTGCTGAGACAGGCGCCGGGTGTTGATGTGCTGATCAACAACGCAGGCAATGGTCTGGCGGGTGCGGTAGAGGATTGCGCGAACGATGAAGTGGAGTGGCAGATGGCCACCAACTTCCTGGGGCCGCTACGCATGTTGCACAAGGTACTGCCCATGATGCGCAAGCAGGGCCATGGCCGCATCATCACGATTGGATCACTGGCCGGGCATATTGGCCTGCCTTACCAGGGCATTTACAGTGCCAGCAAACACGCCCTTGAGGGCGTTAACGAAGCCCTGCGGATGGAACTGCGCGGTAGCGGCATTGATGCAACGATTGTGTGTCCCGGTGACTTTAAAACCGGCTTTGTGTCAGAACGCATGTTTGCCCGCAATGCAGAAAGCCCGGCTCACGCAACACAGATGAAAAAAACCATGGCGATCTATGAACGCGACGAAATGCATGGCGCGCCGCCGGAAGCCGTGGCCAGGCTGGTCAAGCGCCTGGTCGAGGCGAAATCCCTGCGTGTGCGTTACTTCGTCGGGCGCCTCGACCAGCGATTCAGCGTGGTGCTGAAACACCTGCTGCCATCCGGCTGGTTTGAATGGCTGATGCGGCGTATTTACAAGCTGCCCTAGAGCACATAGGGCGGCACGCGCCGGCCCATGTGTCTGAGTCTTTCGATGTCCAGAAAACGCAACTCGCGGTTATTGATCTGGATCAGGTCCTGTCGCTGAAATCTGGCCAGTGCCCGACTGAGCGTCTCGCCTGCCAGGCGCAGGTAATTGGCTATATCGCCGCGGCTCATGGGCAGGGTGATGTCGCTTGCCGCCTGTCCTCTGGGCTCGATGCGTTCGGCCAGGCCGATAAAAAAGGCCGCCAGGCGTTCCTCGGCGCTGTAGTTGCCGAGTAGTCGTAAATGGTTCATATGATCCTTGCTGAACAACTGGAACATACGCTCGGTGAATCGGGATGCAGAATGGGAAAGTTGCAGCACTCCCTTATAAGGCAGGATGCAGACGCGGCTGTTTTGCAAGGCGATGGCATCACAGTGCTGGCTGCCGGCATACATGCCTTCCAGTCCGAAAACCTCACCCGGCAAGTGAAAGCTCACGACCTGCTCGTAGCCCTCACTGTCGAGGGCGACGGTCTTGAAGCTGCCCTCGCGCACGGCATAGATCGCACGCACCGGCTCAGCAATACGGTAGAGCGGTTCGCCTGCTTGCAACGGACGGCTGATACGCAGGGCATGGTCGAGTTCGTCTGTTTCCAGGGGTGGCAGATTGTGCGGGAAGCAGTACTCGCCGAGCCTGCATTCGCTGCAGCGATGCTCGTGCTCGGGGTAAACACCGGCAATGGATATTCGTGTATTCATACCGCCCACCCTGGTCAGAAAACAGGACTTTTTCCTGATTACTGCCTGAATTTAGGCATCCCGCGGCCGACCGTCTTGACTTAAGTCAAAGCAATTTTCAAAAGGGCGTTATTCCAGCACGTCTGCTGGCTCGGGTGGGCCTTTAACCTTACGGGCGACCGCACGCCCGACCATGCGGGCCTTCATGCCGAGTGGGAAGCGGCTGAGATTGGTGCCGAGTATGCCCTTGGTGAAGCGGGTTTTCTTCGAGTAGTCGATATGCACATCGACGATCACCGGCCGGCCAGCGGCGGCCTCCTGCAAGGCACGTTCGATAACCGGTTCCACATCAGGGTTACTTGTCATTGGCAGGTACACGGCACCGGTCGCTTCTGCCACGCCCTGAATCCGCATCGCAGGCAGCACGCTGCAGGCCTTGCGGTTATAGGGCAGTTCCTGTGCCTGGGATATCTGCGAAAGTTCGCCGTCGTTGAAGACGTAATAAACCACGCCCAGACCGAGTTCGGTGGCGGTGAGGATTTCCATGCAGGTCATCAGGAACGCGCCATCGCCCACGATGCCGACCACCTGGCTGTCCGGGTGACTGAGCTTGGTGCCAATAACGGCCGGCACGCAGTAGCCCATGCAGTTGAAATCGGTAGGCGATATGAAGTGCCGCGGTTTTAGAACCGGGAACAGCTCGGCGGTGAGGAAGGTGTGATTGCCATCATCGCTGATCAGGTAGGCGTCGTCATCCAGCTGTTCCCGCAATGCCTGGAACAGGCGGGCAGGATTTACGCGGCCCCGGCTTTTATGGCGGAGCCATTCCTTCTGGTATTTCTGCTTGTCGCGGGCGATGAGTCCCTGGGTATGGTAGGTAATCATGCGCCGGTCTTCATTGTCATCCTGCTCAGGCATCGTGTTCAGGATGGCCTGCAACACGCGCGCGGCATCGCCTTCAATGGCGACGTCGGCGGGGTAGTTGGCATTAAAGACCTCAGGGTTGATATCGATGTGAATCAGTTTGTCAGGCTGCCGAATGCCATAGCTGCCGGTGGCGATTTCACCAAAGCGGACGCCCACGGCAAGCAGGCAGTCGCAACCCTCGAAGGCATTGGTCGCAGCCGGCACGGCGGCGTTCGAAAAGCCCATGCCGGTATGCAGCGGGTGGTTGGCAGGAAATACACTGAGTCCCTGCAGGCTGGTGGCGACCGGCGCGCCCAGGCGGTCGGCGATGGCAGTGGTTTGCGGCAGGGCGTCACGTGCGCCCCAGCCGAGAAACAGGCCCGGGCGCTGGGCTGACATCAGCAGTTCCACAGCCTGCCGGATGGCGGTATCGTCCAGTGGTTTGGTTTGCTCTTGCGCTACATACTTCGGTAGTTCACCGACGTCGGCCGTAAACAGCTGCAGGTTGACGGGGATTTCCACGAATACCGGGCCGGGTTCACCATCGGTCGCGATGCGGTAGGCCTCAAAGATCGTCGGGATGATATCCGCGTGCCGGGTGATTCGAAAGCGGGCCTTGGTGAATGCCTTGACCAGTTCCATCTGGTCGATTTCGTGCAACTGGTAACGATGCCCGGTATCCGTGCGGATGCCGCCCGAAATAATCAGCATGGGGATACCATCAAGAAAGGCTTCAGCGATGCCACTGGCGGCATGGGTCGCCCCGGCAGCCGGCACGATCAGCAGGGTGCCCACTGTATTGGAAGTGCGGCTGACCGCGTCGGCCATGAAACTGCCGCCTCCTTCATGCGTTACCAGGATGGGCCGGACGGTTTCCGAACTGGCCAGCTCATCATACAGCTCCGTGTTATGCACACCGGGAATGCCAAAGGTATAGCGAATCCCCAGTTGCTCAAGTGCGTAACGCGCCAGCCTGGCGCCGGTCCACTTCATGATCGTGCTCCGGCTACCAGGCGCGGGGGTTGATAGGTTTTTTCAACACGGATGCCGCTACTGATGGCGCGCGCGGCCGCCTTTGCGGTCAGAATGCAACCAGACAGGCAGGTGCCTTCCAGGGAGCGATGGCCACTGCTGCCGCCGCCGCCAAAGCCCGAAGCCTCGCCAACCGCGAACAGGCCGTCGATGGGGTGGCCTAGCGTGTCCAGGACCTGGCTGTTGAGGTCTGTTTGCATGCCGCCCAGCGTCTTGCGAGTGATCAGGTGCAGGCGTATAGCCAGCAACGGGCCCGCCTTGGGGTCGAGGACAGGCTGGAAATTACAGGTCCGTACCCGGTCTCCCGACCAGCTACGCAGCTGCCTGATACGTCTTAACTGGTCGTCGTTATGCAGGCCATTGGTAATCTGGCTGTCGTAGCGCTCGATTTCACGGCCCAGCACATCGGGCTGTACATGTTCTTCGCCGGTGAGGCGATTCATGCCGGCGGCCAGCTCATCCAGATTGCCGGCGATCACAAAGTCTTTGCAGTGACGCGTCATTTCCTTATACAGCCAGTGATTGCCAAGCAGTACTTCGAGCAGAAACGGGATCAGCTGGCGCTGCTGAATACTGGGGTTGTGCTCGGCACCGGAGACCGCGAGTTCCTTGAGGGCAATGCGGCGATTGAGTATCTGCCAGGTATAGGGCTGCGGCTGGCGGCTGACCTGTTCGCAAAGATAGCGGGTGTCGTAACCGGTCATCAGGGGCAGGGGGCCGATGCGCCGTCCACTGTAATCGGTCCAGATTGCGGAGCGGCAGGGGATCAGGCTCAGCCCGTGATGTGCGTATTGCGGCCGGGGGTGATGGACCCCGGCGGCGTAGTTCCACTGCTTGTCCAGGTGCGTGAGCTGGCCACCCAGGGTGGCGACTTCGTCATGCAGTGCACCGTCATTATGAGGGTGGGAGCCATTCAGCATGGTGGCAGGGGCGGGGTTCCAGGTGCCCGGCCAATGTTGCCGGACCTTGTCCAGGTTGCCAGTGATGCCGCCGCTGGCCAGCACGACATGCTCTGCACTGACCGAGAAGGGCTGGCCTGTCTCTTCGTTGACGCCCCGGCAGCCACAGACGCGACCCTCGTCCATTTCAAGTGTTTCAACACGATGGGCAAAATTCACCGTCAGCTTGTGGCTGTTCTGGTGGTTATTCAGTGCCTTTATCAGGCACTGCGTCATGTGCTGTGCCGTACCCCAGAGCACGTGATAACGCGGTACCGAATTGCCGGGAATAAACAGCCCTTTTTCGGGCCATTGCACGGCCGGGAAAAAGCGCACGCCATAGCGGCCAAGCCACTCATAGACCTCCGGTACACAGCGATTGATGTAGTGTCCGGCCCATTGCCGTGGCCAGTAGTCAGCCTCATCGAACTCGGCAAAATTTTCCCAGTCGGCCAGTGCGATATCGGCACTGTCATGGATGCGATTCAGTCGTTGCAGTGGGGTATCCACCAGCATGACGCCGCCAAAGGCCCGGTTGGCCAGGCCGCCGAATATTTCGAGCCGGCCGCGGTCAAGCAGCAGAACGCGTCGGCCCTTGTCCAACAGTTCCAGAGCGGTGGTAATGCCAGCCAGGCCTCCACCAACAATGACGGCTTCGGTTTGATAGTTGTTGGTGCTTTGCATGGATAGGCCTGCTCAGGTTTGTATTTCAGGGGCTGGCTGCAACACACGATTAATTGAGCGGTTGTTTGGGCAAAAGCTGTAATCGAGTGAGGAGGGGTTGTCGCGCCACAGGACCTGGTCACAAATCTGTTTCGACGGACAGTTTTTGCAGGCGGCAATCTGGGACTGGATGACCTTGATCGGAACGATGCGCGCGTAAAAGTCAGTATCCACACCACGGCTGCGCAATAACTGGCTGAGTCGCAGGCGCTTCATTGCACTTTTGTTATAAGCGCGAACCAGCCACGTGTCTTCGTGGGTGTCGCGAAGCGTCACAAAGGCCAACGCCAGAAGGCAGAGCGCAAAGGCACCCAACAGTACATAAATGAACGGGTTAGCAGAGAACTCGTAACTGACGGGGTACATGGTCATCACCTCGCATTGCTGTATGCGGCGTCACTAAGTCGGGCGCCTGAACCTATATGGCGAAGATAGCCCTGCTGGACGGAGTTTGTTTTGACTTGGGTCAAAAGATTTTTCTGGCCCGGCGCGGAACATGGCGCACTCCAGGGACGCGCATTACCCGCTTCATGGCAGCCCATCACGCCGGTCAGAAACCCGCCCGGTATGTATCGGGCAGCGTGACCTGTTCAAGCGCTTACAACTGAAAATCGAACTGCAGCCAGAAGCGCTGGGTATCGACGCCGAAACCCTGCGCCTCGTAGTGGGCGTACTTGATCAGGCCGGTCAGCTTGCCGCGTATAGGGAAGCTGACCAGCAAATCGTACTCCTCGCCGTGGTCGGGCCCGGCGGCATCCGGGGCGAAATCGTGGTACACCAGCCGGGTCTGTGTCGGACCGACGGGAAATCCAATGCCCACATAGAGATCGGCGATACCGGACGCCGGGGTAGTGAGAAAGACATCCGCCCAGCCCTGGAATCGATGCAGCGTGGCCAGTGGCGTGGAAAAAGGCGCGGTGTCTGCATGATCATCACCTTGCAGCACTTCATAACCCAGGGTGCCGGTAATCGGTCCGATCGGTCCTTGTACTTCCAGCAGGTAGTAATCTGCCCGGGGTTTCACGCCGGCGTCACTGGAATCGGCATAGTCACTTTGGCTGGCGTATTCGAGGGTATAGCCGAGTTTGGCCGTCTGGCCGCTGAGGCGCAGTCCGAGCGTCTGGCTGTCCAGTGTCGCATTGTCATCAAAGTCCAGCAGATAGGCATAGCCGGTGATTGCAATGTTGCTGCTGTCGGGGCTGTAGCGAACATTGAGCAGGTGAGCTTGCATTTCGCGGCTGCTGAACAGGATGGTCTGTGCGCTGTCCGTATACACATAGTGCAGCTTCAGTTCGGGCCAGTGGCTGTTTTCCAGGGAGATGGCATCGAAGGTCTGCTCATTCTGTCGCCAGCCCACATTGCCGACGAAACGGGCGTTGTCCAGGATCAGGCGTTGACGGCCGATTTTCAGATTGCTGCCCGCCAGGCCCCGGTATCGCAGCCAGACCTGGTTCAACTCCTCACCGTCGGGGTCGGCGATCACAGCACGGTCTGTTACGCCATTGAGCAGGCTGTTGTATTTGTCATCGTCGCCCAGGGACCAGACGCCCTCAAACTCGCCGAACAAATCCCACGCGTTCCAGTTGGGGGTCAGGTACCCCAGACGCGCCCGCAGGGTGGTGGCGCTGCCCGTTCGGCGGCCGGGGACAGCCTGGTCGGCCCATTCGTAACGCAGACGCAGATCCAGGGTCGGGGTGCCGGTGTCGGTTTTGATGGCCTGGGCCTGACTGCCCTGTGCCGTAGCCAGCAGCACCAGGAAAGTCACGAAAGCGGCAATGGTGATTCGTTTGCTGGTCATGTTTGCGCCCCTGCTGTGGATGTGCGCTGTAGTTTGATCCAGTCGCGCCGACGCTTCCCTGATATAAGTCAAATGAACGGGCTGGCTGAGGTGTTGATGTATATCAATGTGTCCGCCGGCACCGGGTCGGATACTGCATTTCGCCACGCTCGCCAGGATGGCGGACATCGGAGTCTGATTTAAGTCAAAACGGCGTGTGGCTGCTCGCGCTAGGCTGGCTTATCCCTGTAGGCAGTGATGCAGCGATATCCAGGCGCGCAATTTTAAATAACGAACATTTGACCGGGAGACGCTACATGGCGATAGCCGCGCAATCGATTGGCCGGGCCGGAGAGGTGCCGATGCAGGCGGCTTCGCTGGATATAT
>JBFKKS010000127.1:0-7255 GCA_041630955.1 Nevskiales bacterium | reverse complement strand
GCTGCTGCAGGGCGCGATGCAGGGTGGAGGCTGGGCCTGGATGCGTGGCGAGAAGGTGGACTTCCCGGGCTTTGACTCCTGGATCCTGACCAGCAAGTCGCCCAAGGGCCATTACGAGTGCTCGGATGGCAAATGGATTCACAACTGGGTGCCGAACCCGCGTTTCATCATCCAGGCCTCCAAGGATGAAAACCTGAATGCGACGCCGGACCTCAAGTCCAAGGACGATCCGGACCGTTTCGGTACGGGTCCCGAAGAACTGTTCGTATTGACTGAGTACCAGCCACAGCTGATGGAATGCGTGAAGAAGTTCACTGCCCAGGAGTGGGTGGACGCCGCGGCGAAGACCGGCATGACCATGCAGCCCATCCGTTCCACGGAAGAGTCGCTGGCTGATCCGTTGTTCCTCAAGGATGGCTGTGTCGCCGAGGTGGAAGACCCTGAACTGGGCACGATTCGACAGCTTGGCCAGGTCTACAAGATGAGCGCCTGCCCAAGCGAGATCGGTGCGCCGCCGGTTGCTCCCGGTGAAAACACCGAAGAGGTCAGGGCCGAGGCCCAGGCCGCCAAGGCAGCGCCGGCTCCCGAGGCTGGAACCGGCCGGATGAAGAAACCGCTGGAAGGTGTAAAGGTACTCGACCTGGGCATGGCCATCGCCGGCCCGTTTGGCTGCCAGATCCTTTCTGATCTGGGTGCCGATGTGATCAAGATCAATGGTCTTTATGACATGTTCTGGCACCAGGTACACATTGCCTACATGTCCAACCGTGGCAAGAAGTCCCTGACGCTGAACGTCAAGGATCCACGCTCGATGAAAATCCTGCTGGACCTGGTCAAGGATGCCGATGTTGTCCATCACAACATGCGCTACGACGCCGCCAAACGTCTGAAGATCGATTACGAGAGCCTGAAGGAAATCAACCCGACCCTGATTTATTGTCATACCCGTGGTTTTGAAACCGGTGAGCGTGAATCCCTGCCGGGCAATGACCAGACAGGCGGCTGCCTGACGGGCGTGCAGTGGGAAGATGGTGGTATGTACCGCGGCGGCAAGCCCATGTGGAGCCTGACTTCCATGGGTGATACCGGCAATGGCTTCCTCTCTGCCGTAGCCGTCATGCAGGCGCTGTACCACCGTGACAAGACCGGCGAAGGCCAGTTCGTGGACACCTCCATCGTGAATGCCCAGCTGCTCAATACCTCTTATGCCGTGGCCAAACCCGACGGAACCGGCTTTGATCGGCCCAAGCTTGATGCCGAACAGTATGGCTTTGATGCAGGCCACCGCCTGTATGAGACCGCGCAGGGCTGGATCTGCGTGGTCTGCGTGACGGACGATCATGTGCGTGCACTGGCAGCAACGGCTGGGGTGAATGTGGATCTGACCGATGACGCTGCACTCGCTGATGCATTGACCGCAGCTTTCAAGGCCAAGCCTGCAGCAGACTGGTTCGCAGCGCTGGACGGTGCCGGTGTACCAGCAGAAATCGTTTCCGAGGACTTCGGTCGCAAGATTCACGACGACCCCATGATGCAGGAACGTGGCTGGGTGGTGTCCTACCAGCATCCGCATGTGGGCAGGCTGGATCAGGTCGGCATGAACTTTGATCTGTCCGAAACACCGGGCAAGCCTGGAGAGCGGCCACTGATCGTGGGTGAGCACACCAAGGAAATCCTGGCTGCCATGGGTTATACCGAAGAGCAGATGGACGAGATGGAAGAACAGTTCGCCATTGGTTATCCCGGCATGCCACGCATGCCCAGCATGCCGCAACAATAAGGCTCGAACATGAGTGACGCCGAAAAGGCCAAGGAGCCTACCCAGCTTGCGCCCATTATTACGCTGGAAAGCAAGTTTTTCTGGGATGCCGCGACCAAGGAACAGTTTGTCTGTGAAAAATGCAGCGACTGCGGTGAATTCCGCTATCCGCCGCGGCCGATGTGTCCGCACTGTCATAGTGTGAAGCGCGATATCGTGGAGCTGAGTGGCAAGGGCAAGGTGCTGAGCTGGATCAAGCCCGTGCATCCCAAGCCGATCGGTTTTGACGAGCCGCCGACCGCGGCTGTTGTTGAGGTGGAAGAGGGCTTCCGTCTGGTCACCAATATCATCGATATTGCCTACGAAGACATCACCGCCGAGATGCCTGTCGAAGTAACCTTCGCACCAACCGTCAAGAACAAGAAAGTGCCGGTCTTCCGGCCAGTGAGTAAATAACCATGGCGCGTACATTTACAGATGCCGCCATCGCCGGCATCGGCCAGACTGAGTTTTCCAAAGCCTCCATGCGCAGCGAGCAACAGCTTGCTGCCGAGTGTTCCCTGGCGGCCTGCCAGGATGCCGGCATCGATCCGAAAGACATCGACGGCATGATCACCTTCACCCTGGACAACACGGATGACATTCATCTGGCGCGTTGCCTGGGGGTGGAAAACCTGGCTTATACGACCCGTATCCCGGGTGGTGGCGCGGCCGCCGTGGCGACAATCTACCAGGCCATGGGCATGGTCAATGCCGGGCTGTGCGAAAACGTGCTGATCTGGCGGGCCATGAACGAGCGTTCCCAGTATCGCTTCGGCCAGCCGATCAGCATGGAAACCGCCTTTGCGCCCGGTAGCGGCACGGGTTCGCTGTCATGGTGCATGCCGTTTGGGGCGCAGACGCCGGCTTCCTGGGAATCACTGAACGCCCAGCGCTATATGCAGAAATACGGCGTGACCAATGAGGACTTCGGCCATGTGTCGGTGCAGCAACGCAAGTACGCCTCGACCAACCCGGACGCCTGGTTCTACGAGAAGCCGATTACGCTGGATGATCACCAGAATTCCAAGTGGATCATTGAGCCGGTGCTGCGCATGTTTGACTGCTGTCAGGAGTCGGACGGTGGCGTGGCGCTGATTGTCACTTCACTGGAGCGTGCCCGCGATCTGAAACAAGCCCCGGTAAAAATTGTTGGTGCCTGCCAGGCGATTCCCCGCGAAGCGGAAGTAATTTCAAACTACTACCATGCTGGCGATCTGGCCGACATGCCAGAAGCCTATGCCACGGCCAAGCGCCTGTGGGCGCAAACCGGTTTGAAACCAGCGGATATGGATGTGGCGATGCTGTACGACGCCTTCACCCCGCAGATCTTCAAGCAGCTGGAAGGCTTTGGTTTCGTCAAACCCGGTGAAGCCAGCGATTTCGTCAAGGATGGCCAGATTGATATCGACGGCCAGATACCGGTGAACACCAATGGCGGCCTGATTGCCGAGGCCTATATTCATGGCATGAACAGCATTACCGAGATGGTGCGTCAGGTGCGTGGCACGGCGGCCAATCAGGTCGATAACGTTCAACATGCACTGATTTCATCGGGCATGGCCGGGGCGGTACTTGCCGCAGACTGACCCCTTATGACAAGTCCGGTTCATCAAATGGCATCTCAGGCAGTCACGTGTACATCATTGCGTTATGCAGTGGATTTCGGCATAGCAGATGAGGCGGCATCTGAAATCCACGTAGAAGTACACTGGCCAGAATCCTCACCCAGATCCGAAGTGCTTTTCTGTCTTCCGGGTGGTGGCATGAATCGGCGCTATTTCGACCTCATGGCCGATGATGACCGTTTCAGTTTTGCTCGCCAGATGGCAGCCCGCGGGTATGTCTCCGTGCTGGTTGATACACCAGGTGTGGGCCAAAGTGACCGCCCTGCTGATGGCCATGCACTGACGATAGAAAGGATTACCAGCATACTGGCCAGTGTGCATGAGCAGGTGGTTAAGGATCTGCAAGAAGGCAACGTCAGCGATGATCTGGCAGCGATTCCGAGTGCGCGGAGCATCGGTGTCGGCCATTCCATGGGTGCCATGCTTACCGTCTTGCAGCAGCATGCGTACCGCCAGCACACGGCGATCGTGCTGCTGGGTTTTGGCACCCAGGGCTTGCCCCAGTTCCTGCCGGCCAGTGCCAGGGACAAGCTGGATGATATCCATGCACTGCGTGAAATATTGCCAAAAATGGCGCGGGAAGGCTTTCCGAAACCCTACCCGGTCATGCCCACAAGTGGCGGTGAGGCCGGGATATTCGGCAGCAGCAATGCAGATCCTGCTGCAGTGAAGGCCCTTAAGGTTGCAAACGATGTGTTGCTGCCCGTGCCGGCCATGATGTCGATGTTGCCCGGCAATGTAGCGCCGGAGTGTGCCGAAATCGATGTGCCGGTTTACCTGGCACTTGGTGACCGGGATCTGATTAGGGACCTGGCGTCAATGCCGGCCAGTTTCCCGGCCAGCCCGGGCGTGCAGTTGCAGGAGTTGCCGCAGACAGGGCACAGTCATTTCCTGTTTCCCGCACGGGAACATTTATTCGATGGCCTGGCCGCCTGGGCCGGGCAGTTAAACAACTAACGGAGTATTGAAATGAGCAAGATCACCCTCAAGGCAGGTGCCCGTGTCACCAGTGCAGTTTCTGATGTGCAGGTCATGGCTATCAAGATCCCTGCCGGTGAGTACGAACTGACCTGTGGTGGCGTGAGCATGGTTGCAGCAGGTGGCACAGCCCCTGAAGGCGCGAGTATTGATCCGGCAGACAGCGGCGAAACCCTGATGGGCAAGCGCTATGTTGATGAGGCGGAGACAGTTGAATTCCTGTGCACCAAGGCGGGAGCAGGAAGCCTGGCGCTTGATGGCAAGCCCTTGGCTGTGAAGCAGGCCAAGCAGCTTCCTTCATCCGATTAGCGCCACTGTGCTGGCTACGATTGTCAGATGCCCCCACTTTTACTGAGTAACTCATGAATATTGCAATGCTC
Source organism: Nevskiales bacterium (assembly GCA_041630955.1). Classification (GTDB taxonomy): domain Bacteria; phylum Pseudomonadota; class Gammaproteobacteria; order Nevskiales; family CAJXLF01; genus JBFKKS01. The sequence continues at coordinate 2,471 of JBFKKS010000127.1, read as the reverse complement.
CTCGACATGGCCGCCGATGCCTTTGGCGATCGTACGGCCGTCGTCTGTGGCGACCAGTCACTGACCTTTGCCGAACTACGCGGCCAGGCCCAGCGCGCAGCGCGAGTATTTCAGGCTAGCGGTGCCCAGTACGTTGCTCTGCTGGATACCAATGGTCCCGTAATACCCGTTGCCATATTTGGCGCGGCTTATGCAGGCGTGCCGTACGTCCCGCTTAACTATCGGCTTACGACTGCTGAAATCAACGAGTTGCTAGAACGTGTCAAGCCTGCCGTGCTGGTTCACGGTGCGGAGTTCGTTGACCGCTTGACCAGCACGGACGGGTTGCAGTTGCTTGATAGCGAAGCCCTGCTGGCCCTGAAAGACGATGGCGAAGAGATTGACGGCGCCATGGTCGACCCGGAGTCCGTTGCTGTGCAGTTGTTTACCAGTGGCACGACCGGCAAACCCAAGGCAGCACTGCTGAAACACGAGAACCTGACTTCTTACATCCTGGGCACGGTTGAGTTTGGCGCGGCCGAGGAGACCGACGGCGTGCTGGTAACCGTGCCGCCGTACCACGTGGCCGGTATTGCCGCCGTGCTCAGCTCAACCTATGCCTGCCGCCGCATGGTACAGATTGAAAGCTTTGAGCCCAGTCTATGGCTGGAAACCTGCCGCACACAAAACTGTACCAGCGGCTTCCTGGTGCCGACCATGATCGGACGCATCGTGGATTACCTGGACGAGCAGGGCGAGGCCCTGAACGCACCGAGTCTCAAGGCGATTGCCTACGGCGGCGGCAAGATGCCGCTGGCCACCATCCAGCGTGCCATGGAACTGTTTGAAGGCGTGGACTTCACCAACGCCTACGGTCTGACTGAAACCAGTTCCACCATTGTGGTGCTGACGCCGGATGATCATCGCATGGCAGCGAGCAGCGATGACCCCAAGGTACGTGCCCGACTGGGTTCGGCGGGCCAACCAACCGGCGCCATCGAAATCGAGATTCGCGATGACAATGGCAAGGTTGTCGGCCCCAATGAACTGGGCATGATCTATGTGCGTGGTGGCCAGGTGGCCGGCGAGTACAAGGAGCAGGGCAGCCAGCTGGACAGCGATGGCTGGTTCTGCACCAAGGATCTGGGTTACTTCGATGATGAACAGTACCTCTTCATCGATGGTCGCGCCGACGACGTGATTGTGCGCGGCGCTGAAAACATATCCCCGGGCGAGGTCGAGGATGTACTACGGGAACACCCTGCTGTGGCAGACGTGGCGGTGGCCGCGATGCCGGACGAGGAGTGGGGTGAGGCGGTGGCCGCCGCTGTCGTTTTAAAGCCGGACAGCACGGCAACTGTCGAAGAACTGCAGACCCTGGTGCGTGAACGCCTGCGTTCATCCCGCGTGCCACAAACCATCATTTTCAAGGACGAACTACCTTACAACGATATGGGTAAGGTCCTGCGTCGAGTTATTAGGCAGGAATTCGCTGCACTTGTTGAAGCCACCTGAACAGGAATACGAATATGGCCATAGTCATCGACCACGATCTTGAAATTGATGCCCCTGCGAAGCTCGTATGGGAGGTGATTACCGACGCCGCCCGTTACGGTGAGTGGAACCCGTTTGTACTGGAGTGCAACACTACTCTTGAACCCGGCAGTCCGATCAATATGAAGGTCAAGCTGGGTAAAAGTATCCAGAAAGCCAATGAAGTGATGGACCAGGTTAATGAGGGACGCGGTTTTTCGTATCGCATGAAACCGCCACCGCTGGGTGCACTGCGCAGTTACCGTACCCACGATATCGAACCCCTGGGAGAGGACCGTTGCCGTTACCGTTCGCATTTCGAGCTGGCAGGCTGGTTGTCCCCAGTGGTGAGCCTGATTATGCGCAGACATATGCAGACCGGTTTCGATGGCATGGCTCAGGGTATCAAGAACAGGGCTGAGGAACTGGCCAGGTCACGCTAGCAGACAGATCATGTCGGCAGTCTCTCTTGATGAATATCCGGCCGGGCAGAATGTCCCCGCACGTGACATAAGCCATGCCTACGCCCGGTTATTGCTGGGTTCACTCAATGCATCGCAATCTGCACTTGAAGCGGGGCAGGTCGTACATCCAGCACTTGTGAATGCACGCAGTGGCCTTATGGCATTGACCGGGGAGGCAGATGGAATAGCACAGCTTTGTCCTGTGCCGATTGCTGCCTGTGCGGATGGTGTTCTGAAGGCATTACGCAGCCTGGCACCGGAGTCTGAGGAGCTGAGTGATTTATCCGGCGCGCAGCTGCTAACTGAACGAGCTGCCATCATGGGCCTGAAGCGCAATGGCCGCATGGCCCCGGGCGGTTTCTGCCGACTGCTGGATACCGCCGATGGGCGTATGGCCCTTAACTTGGCACGCGAGGATGACTGGGCCCTGCTACCCGCCTGGCTGGAAACAGAAGCTCTGGATGGTGCGCCTGATCAATGGCAGGCAGTACAGGC
>JBFKKS010000126.1:0-7263 GCA_041630955.1 Nevskiales bacterium | reverse complement strand
GCGCCGCCCGATGAAGTCGTGCTGGCGCCGCCGCAAACGGTGTTGAAGACATCCAGCGGCAAGATACGCCGTGCTGCCTGTCGTGAACGCTTTGAGCAGGGGCAGGCCAGTCTCGCCCCGCGCGCCGGGTGGCGGCAGCTGTTGAGGCTCGGTCGTGAAGCGTTATGGCCACAGATCAGGCATCGCCTGAGTGCTGCTCGCGCCGCAGTTTACGGCGTGTACGTCTGGGCACTGCTGTTGCTGGTGTCCGTTCCGACCTGGTTGCTGGTTGCCATCACACCGCGGCCTGGCTGGGCATGGCAGATAGCCCGTCTGTCGGCTCGCTGCCTGCTACGGCTTTCAGGCGTGTCATTGACAGTTCGTGGTCTCGAACATTTGCCACAGACCGGAAGCTGTGTGCTCATTGCTAATCATGCAAGCTATATCGATGGTCTCGTGCTACTGGCTGCACTACCGAGACAATACAGCTTTGTTGCCAAACAGGAACTGGAATCGTACTTCATTCCCCGGGTATTCCTGCGCCGTCTTGGAGTTGAATTTGTTGAACGTTTCGCTGTTCGCCAGAGCGTACAGCATACCGAACGCATGGTTGCCGCAGTTAAGGCCGGTCGGTCACTGGTGGTGTTTCCCGAAGGGACTTTTCTGCCAGCAGTTGGACTACTGCCGTTTCGGTTGGGGGCTTTCGTGGCCGCCGTTCAGGCACAGGTGCCAGTCGTGCCTTTAGCAATCAAGGGTGCCCGGCATATGCTGCGCGCCGGACAATGGTCGCCAAAGCGGGGGGGTGTTCAGGTCAGTATCGGCAAGCCAATAGAAGCGACGGTGTCCGATACGCAAAAAAGCTTCGCAGCGGCGATTGCGCTGCGCGATGAGGCGCGAGAGGAGATCCTGCGCCATTGTGGCGAACCGGATATGGCTTGACCCTGAAGTGTGTCGGCTCCTGTATGACTGTCTGGCTTCGACGCGCTGACAGACTGAATCGGTGCAGCAGTTGCCCTATTCTGGACGGCGCTGAAATTACGTTTTCGCTGAAGCAAGCTTGAAAAGGCCGCTGGCCTTTCCTACAAACTTAGTAAAACAGAGCGGCGTATATCACGAACAGCCAGGAAAACAGACCATGCAGGATGGCCCAGCCGATGGACTGGTTGTGGTCGTAACTTACCGCAATGGCCAGCATGGTGCCGAAGCCGAACATGCGGCCGGCCACTGGAACGCCGACGATTCGGGTATTGAAACTACGCCAGGCCTGTTGGCTGCGACTGCCGGGAATGTATTCGCCGGTCAGGGGATCTTTATCGTAGGACATTGTCATGAGTGTGGTGAATATACGGCAAGGATACACCGTCATAGGCCAGATGTAGGCGCTTGATCTGTGTCACCTGAAGGTAATTTTTTTGCACTAGACTTGATATCGGTGGGTGCGTTCTGAGCAGTTGGCGTGATTCCTGCCTAAGAATAATCACCGGGCAGGAACAATTGCTCGGGTTATCTGTCTAGAGCCCACTGCAACAGGAGGCAGGCATGAGAAAACTGAGTCCGATTGATACCGCTTTTTTGCTGGCGGAACGCAGGCACCAGCCGCTGCACGTGGGTGCCCTGATCGTGTTCCACCCACCCGCCGAGGCCCCTGCCGATTTTGTCAGCAGCATTGCCGATCGGCTGCGTCAATCGAATACGGCCAGCCGGCCCTTCAACCATCGCCTGGAGAGCCACTGGGGTATCAAGTCCTGGGTGGAGTCCAAGGACTTCGACATAGGCCAGCATTTTGTGCACCTGTCGCTGCCCAAGCCGGGTCGTATTCTGGAACTCCTGTCGATGGTATCTCGTGTACATAGCGCCCACCTGGATCGTGCCTATCCGTTGTGGCGGACATACCTGATTGAAGGGATCGAGGACGGCCGTATCGCACTGTATTCCAAGATTCACCATTCGCTGGTGGACGGAGTGGCCGGCATTCGCCTGATGCTCAAATCCATGTCGGAAGACCCGGTGGCGTCGATGAACCTGCCCGCGCCATGGGAACTCAAGCCCAGTGATGAGCGCGGAAAAAGCATTCCCGCCGTCGCGTTTGGGAGTGCGGCAGCGGCGATGCATATGGCGCGCGCCGGGCTGACGTCAGCGCCTACTGTGTTGCGTCACGTGCGGCAGGTAGTCGAGGATTACCGAGCCGAAAATCCTTACCTGGTCACCAGTTTTCAGGCCCCGAACAGCATCCTGAACGAATCGATCGCAGGGTCGCGCCGGTTTGCGGCCCAATCCTACAGTACCCCCCGTATTCGCCAGATTGCCCGCGCCCTGAATACCACCGTTAACGACGTGGTGCTGAGCTTGTGTGGTGGTGCATTGCGCCGTTACCTGCAGGAGTTGAATGCTCTGCCCGAAGATCCCCTGATCGCTGTCGTGCCGGTTTCTGTTCGCCAGGATGAAGGGGAAACGGGCAATGAAATTGCTATGGCAATGACCAACCTGGGTACCCATCTGTCGGACCCGGTGGAACGTGTGCGACTGGTTAAAGGCTGCATGGACTATAACAAGGCCATGCTCAAGGGTATGACGCCGGCCCAGATCATGGCCTATTCTGCCGCCACCTTATTGCCGGGGGCCTTTACCCTGTTGCCCGGGATCAAGCAGCACCGCCGTGCAGCAAACCTTGTGATCTCTCATGTGCGCGGGCCGCAGACGGATATGTACTGGCAGGGCTGCAAGCTGGACGGTGTCTATCCCGCGTCACTGGTACTCGATGGTTTTGCCCTGAATATCACCCTCATAAGCAGGCATGATCATATTGACTTCGGCATTATCGCTTGCCGGCGTTCACTGCCCAGTGTGCAGCGGCTGCTCACGCATCTGGAAGAAGCGATTGTGGAACTCGAGGAAGCACTGGACCTGAGTTATGACCCGGCGGCCGAACCGGCTGATTGCAAGGCGATCAATGGATATTGTATTTATCCGCGCAAGGAACCATCTGCGGAAACGGGCCCGGTCCAGTCGGTGGCCTGAAAGCCGGCGACTGGACCGGGCCGAGCTTGCTTTAGCTGGGTAGCATCTGCCGGATCACACCCTCGCAAGTGGTCTGGTCCATGTAACGTGGCACGGCATAGGTGAAGCGGGCTTCCTTGATGGCCGCATCGGCAATGGCCGGAATATCCTGGGCCCGCAACTTATCAACCTTATCTGGGATGCCGAATTCAGCGTTCATCTTGCGAATGTGATTGATGAACTTGTCAGCCAGGTCACCGATGCTTTCGTTACCCTGTTTCAGCCCACAATGTTCGGCCAGTTCGGCGAGACGTTTGGCGCACTTGGGCTTTGAATAATCCAGGACATAGGGCATCACCATGGCATTCGCCAGCCCATGGGGGATGTGGTAGTACGCACCAAAGTTATGTGCGATGGCATGTACATAACCCACACCGGCCTTGGTGAAGGCAATACCGGCCTTGTGTGAGGCTTCGGCCATTTTCTGGCGGGCCTCCAGGTCCGTGCCGTCCTTGACCGCACGTGGCAGGTATTCGAGTACCAACTGGGTCGCCTCGATGGCCAGCGGGTTGGTCATCCAGTAGGCATTGTTGGAGATGTACGCTTCAACGGCATGGGTGAGGGCATCCATGCCTGTGGCAGCGGTGATGTGCGGCGGCAGGCCGACCATCAGTTCGCCATCCAGTGCAGCCTTATGCGGCATCAGGCGGAAGTCCATGATGGCAAATTTGCGCTGGTTGTCAGGGTCGGAAACCACCGCAGCAATAGTTACTTCCGAGCCGGTACCCGCCGTTGTCGGAATGGCATACAGGGGCAGCATGCCCCAGGTCACCCGGAACAGACCGGCCATCTTGGCAATCGGTTTGCGCTTGTTCTTGGCCCGTGCGGCGATGACCTTGGCCGCGTCGATCGAGGAGCCACCGCCAATCGCCAGCACCGCCTTGCAGTCGTTTTCCTGCAGCATCTTCAGACCCGTCTCGATCTGCTCGATGGTGGGGTCGGGTTGCACGCCGTCATACAGCACATGGGCAACGCCGTTGGCATCAAGCGCATCCTGAATGCCCTTGACCAGCCCGATCTGGACCAGCATCGAATCGGTCACGATCATCACCTGCTTGAGACCCTCATCTGCGAGTTTCTTGCACAGGGCCTTGGAAGAGCCTGGGCCCTCAAATAATTCGGGCTTGCGGAAAGGCAGCAGGATGGTGCCGATTTTCAGCAAGAAAATCCAGATACGGTAAAAAGCGACTTCGAGACTAAATGGAATCATGATAACCCCCGGCAATGATCCTTGAGATGCGCAACTTTAACCCATGTTGTCATTACAGGTCAGGTGGCTGTCTTGCAGAACTGCAAAGCCGGCTAGACCGCAGTCAGGCTGTAGCTATCGATATCCTGCCCAAAACCCTTCAGGATCAGGCCCTGCTTCTGCTTGATGCCATTAACCTGGTCCCCGAGCAGTTCACGACTACGTGCGTCGAGCATGATTTCCCCGGGCGCGGCATTTTCACACAGGCGGGCGGCCAGGTTAACTGCCGAGCCAACCGCCGCATATTCCATGCGCCCCGTCCCGCCAATCAGTCCGACCGTGACATCGCCGCTGGCCAGGCCGGCGCCGATACCCAGTGGTGGGCCAGTGGTCGACCAGCTACGTGCCAGCAGTTCAACGCGTGAAATGATCTTGCGGGCAATACGCAATGCGCGTTCTGCATGGTCTGGGTATGGCAGCGGCGCGCCGACCAGGATCAGGATGCCGTCCCCGGCATAGTCCTTGATCGTGCCGCCATGCTCGGCAACGATCTCGCCGACCGCATCGTAATACTCTCGCAAGGTCTGAATGACGCGGGTGGACCCGGCCGCCTCTGAATAGGCGGTGAAGCCTCGCAGGTCACAGGCCACCACGGTGATCGGCTGGGTTTTGTCCTGCAGGGCATGACTAAGGCCGGTTTCGTTAACCAGTTCTGCCACCTGTGGTGACAGGAAACGGCTCATGAACTGTCCGCGCCGCCCCTGATGGATGTGAAAATGAATCGCGCCGATGAGAAAGATCATCATGCCAATGGCAGAGGTAACGGCGGCCCACTGCAACGGCAGGATCAGGCCAGAGGCCAGGAACGGGGTGGAAGCGACGAAACTGAACAAACGAATTGCCTCAGCCCGCTCCGGGCGACGGTTCAGCAGCATAATGGCAGCGACGGCCCCAAGCAGCATGGCCAGTTCCAGGGGTGCAGCGAACAGCCAGAAGCCCTTTTGCGAAAGCGCAACATCAGGTTGCATGAAGGCTCCGAGGTAATCGTTCAGGCGCACCTCGGCATAGATCATCGACATGAGTCCGTAGAACAGCATCAGTCCCTGTGCCACGCGGATCAGGTTATCGCCAAAACGGGTACTCAGTTCGCGACTCGGAACGGTCCGGCGCACTCGCAATACCCATTCAAAGCCGGCCAGGCCTGCGAGGGTTTCCCCTAGCCCGCCAACCCATATCCAGCCTGGTATGTCGCCATCTTTGGAGGCAAAGAAAAGGCTGGTGTTCATGCTTATCGACAGGCCGACGCCCAGAAAGAACAGGGCAATGTATTTGCTGGTCGGGGAGTGGCGGTCGGCAGTGTAAAAAGCCAGTCCCATGCCGAATGAGACAACGGATAGCACAATCTGCCCATTAAACGCACTGAGCAGGGCGTTCATGTAGCTAAGGAATTCACTCATCAGTGGCATGGCAGATCTCCGGTCACAATTTAAGCGGCCCGTGCAGCAGGGTGGCGACTAAATGCTATCGATGGGCGGGATAACATTGTTCGCCTGATGAATTAGGGTCAACATAGAGCACCTGTATCACCCTGGCTAGAAAGAATGCTGACATTGAATGACATTATCCGGCTTGCCCTGCTGCTGACTGTTTTTACCCTGACCGCCTGTATTCACTCCGACGACGATGACGATGACCGGTCAAAGCCCGGCGGCCAGGGCAATAGCGGTGCCCGCATGACGATTATCGTAGCAGTCGTGGACAGTTTAATGCCGGATGAGATTGGCGGGGCACTCACGCCGACGCCAACCCTGGTGAGTCTGCGAGATAGCGGCACGTTCTACAACGAAAGCCGTTCCGTATTTTCGGCAGAGACCATCCCCAATCATGTCGCCATGATGACGGGGGTGTATCCAGACAGGAACGGTATCCCGACCAATAATTACTGGGATCGTGGGGCAGGGGAAGTCGATACCGATTTATCGCTCCCTTCCGAGGTTGAGGTCGACAGTCTGTTCACACGTATCAAACAACAATGCCCGGACTTGCGGACGGCGGCGATCATGTCCAAGGACTACCTGTACGAAGTATTCTCGGCCTGCGGGTTCTCGGGTCAGGACTGTGGCCGGAATCTCGAACCGGATATTCACTTTGACCCAACCAGTGATCCGACTTTCCTGGCCCAGCCGGCAGGGCTGGTGCCCGATATGACCACCATGCAGCAGGCGCTGAGCGCGTTGCCGGATACTGATTTCATGTTTATCAATCTTGGCCAGGTGGATCGCATGGGCCATGCCGATGAAAGCGGCAATACGGGTGTGCCTATCCAGCGTAATGCCGGGTTACTCGATACCGACACCCAGATCGGCATGCTGGTACAGATGCTCAAGGATCAGGGGCGCTGGGACAATACCGTCATGATCGTACTCAGCGATCATGGCATGGACTGGTCACTGTTAGCGGATTTCATAAACACCCAGCCTGTACTCGACAGTATTGGTGGACTGGTTGCAGTGGATAACGGGGGCACCAACAGTGTGTACCTCACTGACCAGACTGAGCGCGGTACACCGGCCGGAAACGCGCGGCTCAAGCAGGCCCGCGATGCCCTTCTGCAGGTTAGCGGTATCAAGGACGTGTGGTACGTGTTCGACAACCCACAGGACCCCGGTGTCGAGAAACAACTCAGCACCTACTTTGACTCGGCGCATGAAAATATGGGCGACCTGGTGCTGTCCGCTACGGACGGGTTCCGGTTCAGCGAACCGGGCGAGGAGAATAACCCTATTCCGGGCAATCATGGGCATGAAGAGACTTACCACAACACCTTCATGATTTCCGGTGGCGCTGCTTTTCTGAAGGCACAGGTTGTGAGTGAACCTGACGAGCCCGTCAGTCATATGGAGCGCCGCACTGGCCAGTCCGAGAATGTGGATGTGGCCCCTACCGTGGCCTGGCTGCTGGGAATGCCGGTGAGCGGTTACGATGGTCGAGTGCTGCGTGAAGCGTTCAATCTGGCCGTGCCGCCAAGCCAGTGCGGT
>JBFKKS010000125.1:0-7267 GCA_041630955.1 Nevskiales bacterium | reverse complement strand
CGGGACCGCCCTAAACGGGCGGCCCCTTAATTCCAGCGTTAGAACCCATTGCAATGAATACCGACACTAATAATCAATTTCGGTTTCTTAAAAAAGAAAAGCTGCCTTTAGGCATTCTTTTTCTGTTTTGTATGTTCCTTCTTGGTGGTTGGGCAACCCTCGCAGCTTTGCTGATTGGTTTTCTGATTGTTTGGCCCTTCCGTGAGAAGCTCTGGCGCTTATTCAATGCCAATCGCACTTGGGAAAAAGAGTTATTTGTCCTTGTCTCCACAGTAGCGCTACATTTTCCATTCTTCTTTTTATTACAGGCCGTTACATAATGTGTTCTAACAAATCATTCAAGGTCGCCCCTGTGGGGATGGGACGCCCAGCTTCGCTGGCCGCCCCGTAACACCGGCGTCGGTCGCCACTCAGCCATAGGGGAAAATCATGCTGCGAGACATTTTGCTGACCGCTCACGTTTTCGGTGTGATTGTGTGGCTTGGGTGCGGGCTGTACGAATTCTTTCTGGCTCACGAGATCAAGAAAGCTCGAGGGTCGAGCCTCGAAATCCCATTAATCCAGCTATATGGCAAGTACGCACCGGTGGTTGCGGTCGCAACACTGGTGGTAGCAGCTATGGGAATCCTAATGTCGATTTTTCTTGGCTGGGGCTTCTTCCAGCATTTTTGGCTAGGGCTGAAGCAGCTAATCATGCTGCTGATCATCGTCGATATGGTCCTGTTGGCCCCAACTTTCAAGCTAGCCACAGATCAGATCAATTCACTGAGCGATGATCCCGCGATTCTTCCTGCGTATCACGAAACATTCGCCAAGATCGAGCGCCATGTTTCGCTGATGCGGTTGGGTGCATCGATTGCCGTCGTGCTGGCAATCTTCCGTCCGGCGTGACTGCAATGACGCCCAACCAGTCATCGCAGCGGACGTTTGACCCGCCAGCCACTTTTTCTGTCGCAAAAACGGGTGTCGCCTTAAATGCCGCTGCGCTCAGGCGTTAGGCGGGGGAGAAACGAATGATGGCGAAAATTTTTCTATTGCTGGCCGGCGCGATCTTTGTTGGCGTGGGCGCGTACAACCTGGCACTGCCGGTCGATGCTATCTCAATCTTCGAGATCGAGCTTCGACACGTCAGTTCTCTTAATGAAATTCGAGCGAACTACGGGGGCATGCATCTTCTGCTTGGGCTGTTTTTTCTTTACGGCGCTCACGCGCAGCACTTCCGTTTGCCCGCGCTGCTCTTCGTGGCCGTATTTACGGGTGGGCTGGTGCTCGGGCGCGTGGTCAGCCTTGCGCTGGATGGCTCACCCAACCCGTTCGTATGGGCGTTTCTGGCCCTGGAAGCAGTTGGATGCCTGGCCGGAGCCTTGTTGTTCCTCAAGGGTAAAGCGGAAGGCGGTAATGTCACCTAACAAGTTGTTCGCAGTATTTCGGGCAGCTCAACCTTGGGCGACAAGGGGAATGGTGAGGCAGCGATGAGCATAGAACTGAGTTTCAATTTCAGGCATGCCTGTCCAAACATTACTACCTCTGGTGTTGTGGGTGCTGAAAGGCTGAAGGCCTTGAACTCGGAAGGCTGCCAGGTGCTCATCAATCTGTTGCCGGATGACAGCAAGTACGCAGTGCCTGATGAGCGAAGTATCGTTGAGTCCCAGGGCATCAAGTACGTCTATATACCCGTTGACTTTGCGCACCCGACGCTCAGCGACTACGAGAAATTTGTTGAGGCGGTAAAGGCGGCGGATGGGCAGCAGCTTCACATCCATTGTGCGGCAAACTATCGGGTCAGTGCCTTTTTCTCTCTATACGCCGAATCCACGGGACTGTGGAGTACCACGCAGGCGCAGGATTTTGTGGCGGGCCTGTGGAACCCTGCGGAACATAGCGGCTGGCCGGAATTTATGGCCAAGGTGCGGGCGCAGAATGTTGGCGCGTGACAACAGGTTGCAGCTGACCTTTGACTACTAGAGGTCTTTCATTTCCTGCAGGGCCTTGGTCCTGATTTTCAGCAGCAGCGCCAGGAGTTTTTCTGCTTCCCTGCCTTCGACTGGAACGACATCGGCATCCAGCTCTCGAATGCCGGCTGCGTCAAAGGCTTTTCTGAGACCTTTGCCCGCCTCTGACAATTTCACGAACACCATGCGTCGGTCCTCGAGGCTCTGCCTGCGCTCCACGTAACCTTTTTTGACCAGGCCATCGAGCTGCCGGGTTAGCGTGGATGGGCCTTTCACCGTCCATTTACCCAGCTCTGATACCGACTGGTTGTCTTTATCCCAAAGCTGGTTCATCAGTACCGACTCTTCCGGGGTGATATTCAGGCCCGCATCCTTGAGCCTCTTGGCGGCAAGCTGCCGCAGGACGTTACCGGTTTTGGTGATGTGATAGGTCAGTGAGCTTGATATGTCCATGCGAAAGGTCTGGTTTAGCTAGAGGCGTCGCTCGCATTCTATAGGAGTGGCATTGAAGCTCATGCATTTGTAGTATGCAATAGTTGTAGTATACAACTAGTATGGCCTTACCACTAAGTGCGATTGGAGGTTCAAATGCGCGTAGAAAGTAAGGCTAAATCCGCTGATTATGGGCTCGGTCCGTTTACCTTTCCCAGGGGCTGGTTTGTTGTTGCCGAGTCATGCGAGGTGGCAGACAAACCGGTTGGGCTTTCGTTTTTCGGCAAGGACTTTGCTGCCTATCGAGGCGAGTCAGGAAAGGTTGTGATACTCGATGCCTATTGTGCGCATATGGGTACTCACCTCGCCAAAAGTACGTCTGCCCATATTGCCCAGATCGGCAAGAATATCGAGGGTGACTCGATTCGCTGCCCGTATCACGGCTGGAAGTACGGCCCCGATGGCACCCTGGAGGACATCCCCTATGAAACCGGGCCTTGCCCCAAGGCATTTGCGTTGCGGTCTTATCCCGTCGTTGAAACCCTGGGTTGCATCATGATGTGGCATTGCCCCGAGCAGACTGCGCCGCAGTATTCACCGCCCGCCCTTCCGCCGTGGGATCAACCCAACGCGATTCACTGGCAGCTGGATCACCTGGGAGAGATCAACCTTCACCAGATCGAACTCATCGACAATATGGCGGATGTCCATCACCTGGGGCCAACCCACGGCGCGCCTTGCGAGTACTTCGAGAATGAATTTCGCGGTGTGCAGCTCATCCAGCGACAGGGGGGCTTTCTTGACTACTACAAGGCGCACCTGGATACGGTGACCTGGTACACGGGGCCTGGCCTGTTACTGTCCAAGCAGGCATTTGGTGGCGTCGTTCGGTACGAATTTATTGCGAATACACCGGTGGACGATGGCGTTTCGCGGGCCTGGCATGGGCTTCTTTCTCATTCTGCATCTGACACCGTCACGCAGGAGGATATTGATGCGGCGAGGCGTTCACAGGCCGAGGCCCTGGAAACCTTTTCCGCCGATTTCCAGATCTGGGAGAACAAACGCCCGGCAGTAAAAATCATGCAATCGAGGCGCGATGGTCGATTTCGACAGGTCAGGGAATGGGTCAGCCAATTCTATATGCCCGTATCCCCAGGCCTGAAGGTTCAGGAGAAACTTGACGGTGTGCTCGGGGTAGAGGAATTTGCCAGGCCCACCACCGAGGCCAGAGAAGCCGGTTTTGAAGACGATTGTTTCAAGTTCACGGATGCTGAGGCTGCTGGCTAACAACAGCTAGCAGGTGGTGTTTGATCTGCGGTGCATCTATGCTTCCGCATAAGCACGCGTGGCCTTGAATGCCCATGGGGTAAGGCTTACAAGTCAGTAAACGCGCGCTTACGGAATCGTTCCCACGATGCGGTTGCTGCCCCGGTGAAAGAGTCGCTCTATGAAATTTGTTAAGTATTCTGCCGGCATTGTTGTCGTGCTGTCGGTGGCGCTTGGAGTTCTTCTTCAGATACCCCTCGTCCAGGACTATCTGTTGGACCGGGAGATTTCGCGGCGAGCGTCAAACGTCCCGCTCGATCTGTTTGTCGATGATGCCTTGCGGGCTACGGTTTGCGGCAGCGCTGCCCCCATGCCGGTAAGAAACCGAGCCGCAGCTTGTGTCATGGTCATTGCTGGAGGCAAGTTCTATATCGTAGACACCGGCAACCGCAGTACTAACAATCTTGCCTTATGGCGGGTTCCGGCCCAGCGCGTGGGCGCGGTGTTGCTGACTCATTTTCACTCGGATCATATTGGTGATCTGGGCGAGTTAAACATGATGACCTGGGCCCAGGGACGCCCGGAACCCCTCAAGGTGTTCGGGCCCAAAGGTGTCAAACAAGTCGTTGAAGGCTTTAGCACGGCATACGCTCTGGATAATGTTTACCGAACGGCGCACCACGGCGAAGATTATTTAAATCCTGCCATCGGACGTATGGTCGCCAAGGAAGTACACATGGACGGTGGTTCTGCCGTTGTGCATGACGACGGCGCTTTGAAAATAACCATGTTCCCGGTCAATCACGCGCCCATAGACCCGGCCGTTGGTTATCGTTTCGACTACAAGGGCCGTTCAGTTGTCGTCAGCGGGGATACGACGCAAGTCGAATCAACGGTGGATTTTTCCCGGGATGCCGATGTGCTGTTTCATGAAGCCCTGTCGCGTCATATCGTGAAGCGCATGGAAAGCCAGTTCAAGGAAGCAGGAAATGATCAGCTCGGGAAAATCATGTTCGACATACAGGACTACCACACGTCACCTGTCGAAGCAGCAGAAATGGCTAATGAAGCCAATGTGAAAGAGCTGGTGTTGTATCACCTGGTACCTGCCCCGCCCAATGCCGTGGCCGAATGGGTCTTTATGCGGGGTGTGAAAAGCGTTCGTCCTGACGGAGTGACCGTCGGATACGATGGCTTGACGATCACTTTGCCGGTCGGTTCCGAGGCAGTGATACAGGAAAACCTGGATGCCCGGTACTAGAAAGCCTGTGTGAATCACCCGGGTTAACGGCAACACCTTACGGGCTGAGCGCGGCAGGTGATGTTTTCCACCGCCATTTTTCTGCTGCCCAAAAGCCCCTTGCTACGCACGTAGCTGAACACGGAGCTTCGGCATCAAAAAACTTGAACAGGCGGGGGTTGTTTTCATACTTCATAGACCTGGAACTGCCACGGGGAACAACGCTATTGTCTCCGAATGATTACGATGTGGTTTCGCATGTGCGCATTCGGCCTGGTGGCAACGCCTAACAAGCCATGCACCGTCGCTCTTGCGGGGCGAAGCGGGCTTTAATGCAAAGGCCCTGGTTGTTGACGCCAGGCGGCACTGTGAGATGGCTTTCGGGGTAATTCGTATGTCTTCATTTTCTACACCAAAGCAAGTTGTCGGACTGGTTGCCTGGCTGCTGGTGAGCTTTACGGCATCTGGCATAGGCGCGATGGCGTCAATACAGGCCCAGTCTTTCTACGGCCAACTTGCCCAACCTGGTTGGGCACCGCCGCCGTGGCTGTTTGGCCCCGTGTGGACACTGCTGTTTACACTGATGGGTATCGCCGCCTGGCTGGTTTGGCGATCGGGCGGGTTCGGTGCCCATAGACAGGCACTGACATTGTTCCTGGTACAGCTTGCCTTCAATGCATTGTGGAGCTGGTTGTTCTTTGCCTGGCATCTCGGCTTGCTGGCGCTTGCCGACATCGTGCTGCTGTGGGGTCTTATCGCCGCCACGCTGGTGTCTTTCTGGCGCGTATCGCCGCCAGCCGGCGCGCTGCTTGTGCCCTACCTGCTGTGGGTAAGTTTCGCCGGTGTACTAAACTTTTCCCTCTGGCAGCTCAACCCGCTGCTACTTAACTGAATATTTTTGCAGCGAACCTGAAAGGGACCAGTTCATTAGCCGATGAATATATTTGTACTGGATGAAAATATCGAAAAGTGTGCCCAGTATCATTGCGACCAACACGTGGTGAAAATGATTCTTGAGAGCGTACAAATGCTGTGCACGGCATTAAACAAGAAAGGTTTTGCCACGCCTTACAAGTCCACGCATATGAAGCATCCCTGTGTGTTGTGGGTCGAGGAATCGTATGACAATTTTTCGTGGCTGAAGGACCTTGCCCTGGCATTAAACACCGAGTACCGATTCCGCTTTGATCGTGATTCGGACCATAAGTCCATACTGGTTCTTGATGAAATATCTGACTGCCAGTACAACAGCGCTGGGCTGACGGACTTCGCTCAGGCCATGCCTGACAAATACAAGGTTCCCGGTAATGCTGTTAAGGCCTACCGGCAGTTTTACATCGGTGAGAAAATGGGCTTTGCCAAATGGACCAAGAGAGCCATTCCTGCCTGGGCCACTGAACATTAAGCGATACACGAATACAACTGCCAGCCAAGGCAGACTCACAAGCGTACTTGCCATGCCTGCTCTCAGGCTGCCGATGCAAGGCGCCGGGTGTTCATGAATGGCTGATTGTGACTGCCAGTTTGAAGCCCGTAATGAAGCCGAACGCAAAACCCTGCGGCTTCTTCTCTACATCAATGCCTTTATGTTCGTCCTCGAATTGTCTGCTGGCATACTCGCCTACTCGGCCGGTCTGCTCGCCGATTCTCTGGACATGCTGGCCGATGCCTGTGTGTATGGCATCAGTCTTTATGCGGTGGGCCGTAGTCAATTTTACAAGGCACGTGCAGCCCGTATCAGCGGCATCGTGCAAATTCTTTTAGGGCTTGGCGTGATAGCAGAAGTTGGCCGCCGTTTCGTATTTGGCAGTGAGCCTGAAGGTTTGTTCATGCTCGGCATTGGCAGCCTGGCATTAACCGCCAACCTGACCTGCCTCATGCTTTTGGCCAAGCACCGTGAAGGTGAGGTGCATATGCGGGCTTCGTGGATATTCTCAGCCAATGATGTGCTGGCAAACCTGGGGCTGATTCTTTCTGGCATCCTGGTTGCCCTGACCGCCTCAAGCCTGCCCGACTTGATCATTGGTTTACTGATCTCTGCCCTGGTCATAAGGGGCGGTATTGTTATTCTCGGTGAAGCCAAACAGGCCCAGTCCTGACAGCACTTATTCAGGAAGCAATCCGCTTCGTCTAGCCCAATCACTATTGTCGCTAGTTACCTTTCAGCCTAAGTCAGAAAGGTTTTAGACGGGACGAAGGGTGTAGCCCAGAGAGAGCCCGGAACTAAGTGTTTCAAGCATTTCGCTCAACGAGCCATGCGCCGAGCTATCGCATTCTCCTGTTATGGCTCATACGTGAGCCCAGGATTTCAGGGCAAAAGCCATGTGCCAAACAGGCGAATGACCAGCGTGATTATCAAGATCGCCATCAGGTT
>JBFKKS010000124.1:0-7314 GCA_041630955.1 Nevskiales bacterium | reverse complement strand
CCCATTTTTGCTTCCGCAAAAACGGGCGTCGCCTCAAACGCACCGGAGCTCAGGCGTTAGCTGTCATGCGGAGGGATGCTTATGCTGGGCATTGGTTTCTTGGCATTAGCGGCCAACCTCTCCTGTCTCGCACTTTTGGCCAAGCACCGTGAAGGCGAGGTGCATATGCGAGCATCCTGGATTTTTTCCACCAATGATGTCTTGGCTAATCTGGGGGTTATTCTTTCAGGTGTTTTGGTTGTATTCACAGCATCAAGCTATCCAGACCTCATCATAGGTTTAGTCATTTCCGCCTTGGTTATCAGAGGCGGCACTATTATTCTCAGCGAGGCAAAAGAGGCTCAAGCCAACTTTAGTGAGCAGACCTAACAAATCACTCAAGTAGGGACGTCCAATGGAAATACTTCAAAACCTATTGCTTCTTGCACATGTAGTGGCTGCTTTTTCTGCTCTAGCGGCTGGTTTAGCGGCAGTTCTGAGCAAAACCTTCAATACCAGTCATCGGGTGCATGTAATCTGTGGGCGTATCTTCTTTTGGGGCATGTTTGTTATTTTTATCACGGCAGTGCCTCTATCGTTCATTACCGGCAATACTTTTCTATTACTAATAGCCCTATTCAGCTTTTACCTTGCACTGTCGGGCTGGTGCTATGCAAAAAATCGTAAAGGTTTAACCCTGCGGCTGGATTGGCTTCGTTCAATAGGTATGTTGGCGGCAGCCTTCGTCATGGCTATTTATGGGATTGATCTGCTTTCTGGGGGTGATACCAACGGGTACTCAATGTTGGTCTTCTCTGGCATTGGTGGCGCCTTAAGCATTAATGATTTGCGCATCATTTTCACGGGAGGTGCTGTAGGTGCGGTCCGCATTGCCAACCATCTCACCATGATGTTGGCCGCAACCATTGCAACAATAACGGCATTTCTGTTGGTTAATTTCAGCTTTGAGCCAGCGTATATCTTATGGTTGGCACCTACTGTAGTTATCACACCGATTATTGTTGTATGGAATTTCAAGATTCGTCGAGGGGCAACATCTAATGGCGTACCGGAAGTTAGTATCTAACCATTCGCTCGAGCAGGCACGCCCTACTCTGCTGGCGGCCTACAAAGTTCTAAGGGAGAAACAATGAGCACTATCGAAGTCGGGGAACAGCTTTACTCGCTGAAACTGAATCTCACGGGTATGACCGAGTACGGGATCAGTTTTGACGAACTGATGTCTGGCGCCATTCCGGCCCCGGCCGAGGGCGCCAGATTTGATGCTGCGTTCGAAGGCCAGGTCAGTGGTGCAAAAATGAGTGGCTCTGTCACTGGTATCGATTACCTGCGTGTGCGTGCCGATGGCCGCATAGAGTTGAATATCCGCGAAACCATCACTACGTCGGATGGCACCAACATCGATGCTCAAGGCAGTGGTGTTGGCATTCCCGGAGAAGACGGGATGCTGAACATTCGGGTAACCATGACCCTGTTTACGTCCTCGGAAGGCTATAAATGGTTGAATCCGTTGCAGGTATGGGGAAACGGCGTGGTCAACCTTGGAGAAGGGACTGTTGAGGTGTCTTGCTACGCCGCGTAAGCCTTGAGGAGTCGTACCCGCGCCATGGTTTGGGAGACGCCCAACAAATCATTGCTATGCACGTTTGACCCGTCGTTAATTTTTCCTCGCAAAATAGGCTTTGCCTCAAATACCGCCGAACACTGGCGTTAGCTATCATTTAGTCATGTCCCAAAAAATTTCAGCCTGCCTTGGACGCATCGAAACCCTGGAGGTCGATGCAATCGTTAACGCAGCCAACTCGTCTTTGCTGGGAGGCGGTGGCGTTGACGGCGCGATTCACAGGGCAGCAGGCCCCGAACTGCTTGCGGAGTGTCGTACGCTGGGCGGCTGCAAGACCGGCGACGCCAAGATCACCGCTGGCTACCGGTTACCTGCCCGCTTCATTGTTCACACGGTGGGGCCTGTGTGGCACGGCGGCACTGTCGGGGAACCCGAGGCACTGGCTTCCTGCTACCGCCGCTCGCTTGAGGTTGCTGCCGATAACGGGGTCAAGTCGATCGCCTTTCCGGCGATCAGTACCGGTGTCTACGGCTACCCTATCGACAAGGCCACCGAGATCGCGGTTGCCACGGTAACCGAGTCCCTGCGTGAACTATCATCCATTGATGAGGTGCGCTTCTGCTGCTTCTCGGAGGCAGACCTTGGCGTCTATCAATCCGCGCTCAGCCGCAACCTGAACTGACCAGCTTGTTAGCGCTGCTGAACTCAGCCGTAATGCGCTTGACTAAACTGCAGAACCAGCAAGGAGAATTTCATGGGTAGCCCCGATAGTACCGGCCAGTGTCAATCGTCGTGCGGCACTGAGGGCGGCGGGCACAGTGATTGGGCCGGCACCAGTTTATCCATGCTCAAGGTATGGGGTTTACCACTCGCTGCGTTTGTTGCTGGTTTTCTTGTTGCGGACTTGCCACGCACCATTTTATGGACCACTGCGCTTTGCATCGCTGGCGGGGCATGCGTGCTCAATGCTTACCGGTGCAAGCGTCTGCATTGCTACTTTTCTGGGCCGTATTTCCTGCTGGCTGCGGTGGTGGTCTTGCTGGCACATGCCGGCGTGATGCCTGTGCCAGTAAGCGTTTGGCTTGGCCTGGGTATCGCTGTGGGTGGGGTAGCGGTGTACTACTTGCCGGAGTACGTATGGGGTCGTTATCGGCAAGGCACGGGCATTGTTCTGGCGTCCACCATCACCTGCCCGAATTGCGGCAAACAATCCAGCCACACCATGCCCACTGACAGTTGCCAGTTTTTTATGGCATGTCCCCATTGCGATGAGCTGCTTCGACCAAAGGCGGGGGATTGCTGCGTTTTTTGCTCCTATGGCACAGTTAAATGCCCATCAAAGCAGTGAGCGCTTGTAACCGGCTCACCCACAACGCCACTGGCCGTGCGCCAATAGCGGGAATGCCTTATACGGGAGCATGACATGAGCAAGATTCGCGTTACTGTTAACGACCTCATGCAGGCCAATTATTCGTACCTGCGAACGGCGCCGGTGGGCAAGCAGTTTGATCCCGATTTTGCCCCTGAACTCACGCCTCGCGAAATGCTTGAGCTGGGTATTTTCGGCGGCAAGTACATGACCGACTGCAAAGATGAATTCCCCAGCGCATGGTTTGCCAAAGCACGGCTCAGCCCCGAAAAGGCGGATGCCAGCCTTAATTTCTTCGGCGTGCATGCCTCCCAGCCGCTAAGGGTATGGAAAGAAAAGGGCTGGATACACGAAGACGATCCGCGCGGCTGGTTTCAGTGGTACTGCCGCTACTACATGGGTCGGCGCATGGAGGACGACGAGCGTCAGATTCGCCGCTGGAAGGGCATGAAAAGGCACGCGACCCAGGTAAAGAACAACTGCAAGAAAGGCGACTTCAGTTGCCGCCCCAAGCAGCGCCAGGCGCTGCTGCACTGGGCGTATGATTCCAGGAAATTGTGAGCCATGAGAAACTTCCCTGGCGGCAATATTGCCGTTCCGGCGCAGCACAAACGCATGTGCCAGATGTCAAAGTAACTCGATTTTTTTGGGCAATCCAGGAGGTATTGTATGAGCCCGGAACCATTCGTAGTCAGCCCAGCCCAGCGGAATACCGAGTTGGGTGTGATTGGCACAAAAATCGCGGTGCTCGGATCACCGGACAAGATGAACGGCCTGCAGATAACCCTTCAGTCGGGTGAGGAAGGCACGGGGCCACCACCGCATAGCCATAAGTGGGATGAATCGTTCTACGTAACAAAGGGCCAGGTAATCTTCCATTACGGCGAAGCAACGGCGACCTGCGAGGCGGGCACGCTGGTTCATGTGCCTGGCGGCACCATACATGCATTCAGCTACGGCCCCGGTGGCGGCGAGATGCTGGAGATCACCGGCAATGGCAGTAACGCGGTTCAGATGTTCACGGCACTGGATCGCGAAATACCTCCTGGTCCACCTGATATTCCGAAGGTTGTACAGGTGCTCGCCGAACATGGTGTGACCACGCATCTATAAGGCAGACCAGGCTTCTTCCTGGCGGATTCAGGTCTGGGCACAGCAGTGACTTCCGGGTAGTTTTGTGTTGATTTACGCGGTGCAGTCCTGCCCGCTTTCCTGCCCCCTGCTGTCTAAAAAATATTCTTGCGCGATACCCTCAATTTACTTTTTCTCCAACTATACTTCGGCTCCCATTGACGCTGTGCACTCGATGCAACAGGAGGCTTCGATGATGACTAAGTTTGCTGCGTTGGGCTTGTTGACTGCCGTGGCTTGCTTGGGAATACAGCCCGTGTGGGCTGAACATGCCGGTCATGCCATGGTGACCCCAAAACAACTTGTATGGGCGGATGCGGCCTCGCTACCCGCCGGTGCGAAACTCGCGATAATTGAAGGCCCGCTGACCGAGGCTGCGCCGTTCATGTTTCGCCTGAAACTGCCCGCGAACTACCAGGTTCCCGCCCACTGGCACCCCACTGTTGAGCATGTAACAGTGCTTTCGGGCACGTTTTACATGGGCCTGGGTGACAAGCTGGATACCTCAAAGGGCAAGCTGCTGCCGGTGGGCAGCGTGGCAATCATGCAGCCCAAGACCACGCACTTTGCCTATACCAGGGAAGAAGCCGTGGTTCAGGTGCATGGCATCGGACCCTGGGGGATACACTACGTCAATCCTGCGGATGACCCTAGAAAAGCCGCCCGCGCCAACTGATCCGATTGAGATCACCAGCGATCCTGATTGGCTATTGCCAGGGAGTTCGTATGAACACAGCCACCGTTTTAACCGCCGGGCCCGAAGAAACAGATCGGGCCCTGGCCACCATTGTCATGGCGTTCGGTGCAGACCCCCCTGCCCGCTGGGTGTTTCCTGATCCGCAGCAGTACCTGCGGCACTTTACCGAGTTCAGCCGGGCGTATGGCGGCGGCGCGCTGGCGTGCCAGTCGGCCCATTATGTGAACGACTTTGCCGGGGTTGCTTTGTGGCTACCGCCGGGCCAGCAGCCGGATGAGGCGGCCCTGGTTGCGCTGCTGGAACGTACCGTTGACGGTGAACGATTACCGAAAGTATTTGAGATTCTCGAACAACTGGGCCAATTCCATCCGAGCGAGCCCCACTGGTATCTGCCCATGATCGGGGTGGACCCGGCCAGGCAGGGAAAAGGCCACGGCGCGTGCCTGCTGAAGCACGGGCTTCAGCTTGTCGACCAGGCCCACCTGCCCGCCTACCTGGAGTCCACCAACCCGGCCAATATTCCGCTGTATGAGCGGCATGGATTCGAGGTCGTGGGGACCGTTGAGGTAGCGGATGCACCGCCGTTTTTCCCGATGCTAAGAAAGGCCCGCTGAAACAATACGCACCAGAGCCTATGGGTTAGCTGAGCCGCTCCAGCATCACGGGCAGGCGGTCCTTGGGTATGGGCAGGCTGGTGAAGTCCTGCTGCATCACGTAATCCGCCGGCACAGACCATTTAAATCGCAGCAGTAGCTGGTGCAGGATGGCTTTGACTTCCATCTGCCCGAAGTGCAGGCCGATGCACTTGTGTGCCCCGCCGCCAAACGGCACCCACAGGAAGGGGTGCTGCTTGTCCTCGGCCCGTTCGGCCGAGAAGCGTTCAGGGTCGAACTGGTCGGGGTGACTCCAGTAGTCGTCCAGGTAGTGCGACACCCAGGGGCTGACGGCGATCATGTGGCCCTTGGGTATGAGGAAGCCCTTGTACTCGATATCCCGCGTTGCCCGGCGCGGCATCATGGGCACCGGTGCACACAGGCGCAGCGCCTCTTTCATGACCAGTTCCATATCACCCAGCGCTGCCAGGTCGTGAAAATCGATTGTGGATTTGCCAAGCGCCTGCGACTGCTCACGCAGCCGCTCCTGCCACTGCGGATGCCGGGCGAGCTGGTAGATCATGTTGCTGAGGGTGATGGTGCTGGTGTCGTGGGCGGCCATGAGCACGAAGATGATGTGGTTGACCACGTCTTCATCGCTGAACAGTTCGCCGTCTTCGGTCCGCGCCATGCACAACCGCGACAGCAGGTCTTCTCCGGGCTGGGTCTTCTTGGCCGGCAATTCGGCGACCATGAATGCTTCCAGCACTCGTCGGCCCTTCAGTCCCTTATGCCAGCGGGTACCGGGAATCGGCAGTCGCAGCATGTCGGTGCCGGCCCGTACGGTGGCGAGAAAGGCTTTATTCAAGGCGGCAGTCTGCGGACCGGCCTCGTGGCCGATGAAAATTTCACTGCCGATATTGAGCGTCAGATCCTTGAGGTGGTCGAATACCTTGAACTGGCTGCCCGGCTGCCAGTGGGCCAGGTCTTGCTCGATACGCGGCTGCATGTTGCGCAGGTAGCTGACCAGTGCGTCATGCGCGAAGGCCGACTGCATGATGCGGCGATGCACGCGGTGCTCGTCGAAATCCAGCAGCATCACGCCGCGGTGAAAGAACGGCCCGATGAAGTGCTCCCAGGCAGAACTGGCGAACATGTCGCCGCGATTCTGAAATACAAACTGGGTAGCGTCCGGGCCGAGCAGTGCAATCACTTTGGTACCGAAACCGTGGAAGCAGCTGACCTCACCGTGGCGGTGGTATCGATCCAGCATGAAGTGATGTGCATCACGCAGGTAATCCAGGCTCACGCCGATCAACGGCCAGCCACGCTCGGTATGCATGGGCTTTGGCGCTGCAAGCGTATCCGTGGCATGGGTCATGACTGGTGCTCCGGTTCGTTGCCGAACAGCGGGCCGATGATGGCCTGCAGCATGGGCTCGATGAGTTCATCCATCGTATGCCCATGCACCAGCTGGCCTGCAGCGTGCAGGGTCATCAAACCATGGGCTGCGGCCCAGGCCATGTGCATCACGGTGCGGGCCTCACCTTTGATCAGGCCGGCATCAACGCCTTGCTGGACGATCGCCACCAGGTAGTCAAAGGCCGCCTGGCGAATTGCCAGCAGTTCGGGGTAACGTGCCAGGGGCGGCTGGTGCATGGCAAACATCAGCCTGTAGTCGGCCGGGTTTTCCATTGCATAGTTAAGGATGACCCGGGCCAGCGCGTACAGCCGTGCAACCGGCCCCAGCTGGGTCGGGTCACCGCCACGGATGGCCATCAGAAATCGCTGGTAGCAGTCGAGCCGCACGGCGGCGAACAGTTCATCACGGTTGTCGAAATAGCTGTATGGCAGGGTGTGGCTGATGCCGAGATGGGCGGCCAGGCGGCGGAAACTGACGGCCTCGTACCCCTCTGCCTTGTAGAGTTCATAGGCCGCCTCGCAGAGGCGCTGGCGCATG
>JBFKKS010000123.1:0-7320 GCA_041630955.1 Nevskiales bacterium | reverse complement strand
GGGCAGTACCTTGTGCAACATGCGTAGCGGCCCCAGGAAGTTGGTGGCCATCTGCCACTCCACTTCATCGTTCGCGCAATCCTCTACCGCACCCGCCAGGCCATTGCCTGCGTTGTTGATCAGCACATCAACACCCGGCGCCTGTCTCTGCAACTGCTTCAGACAGGCATTCACGGAAACATCATTCGTGACATCCAGCTGCAACATGCGCACCGGGTTCGCCGCATCGCCCTGATCCGCCTGTGGCTTGCGGCTGGTACCGAACACTCTGTGCCCGGCTGCAGCCAGGGTCAGGGCAATGGCCTGCCCAATACCGGATGAGGCACCGGTAATCAGAATGGTCCTGGGCGTGACTGGGTTCATGGACGGCCCTGCCTCGGTGAGCGATAACCCAGCGGCTTTCCAGGCTGGGTAATCTGGCTATTCTGACACGACCCGGCAAGCACGAGGGCGGCGGGCCTGCTATAAAAGTCTATCGTCCTTTTAACGTGACACGTTAATGACCGGGGGAACCCATCTTGAATAACAACAACCACCTCTCTGCACTAGGCCGCCTTGCCTGCCGTCTGACCCTGGTATGTGGACTGCTCATATCCTTCAGTTGCTGGGCAAAACCCAATATCGTGATCCTGGTTGGCGATGATGTCGGCTTCAGTGACCTGGGTGCCTACGGCAGTGAAATCAGCACGCCTCACCTGGACCAGCTCGCCGCCAATGGCCTGCGTTTCTCAAACTTCCACACCACCGCTTCGTGCTCGCCTACCCGTTCGATGCTGATGACCGGCGTGGACAACCACCTCAACGGGCTGGGCAATATGAAAATCGTGATGCCCTTCGAGCATTACGACAAACCGGGTTACGAGGGCGTCCTGAACGATCGCGTCGCCACCATTGCCGAACTGCTGCGCGAACAGGACTACCACACCTATCACCTGGGCAAATGGCACCTCGGTATTGATCCTGAAAAACTGCCCTTTCGCCGCGGCTTTGAACGCACCATTGCTCTGGGTGATACCGGCGCCGATAACTTCGAACAGCGCAGCTACCTGCCAACCTACGACAAGGCACACTGGTATGCCGACGGCGAGGAACACCAACTGCCGGATGATTTCTATTCCTCACGTTATTTCGTCGACAAGGCAATCGAGTTCATCGACAGCAACCACGGCGACGGTCGGCCGTTCCTGACCTATATCGGTTTCCAGGCGGTGCACATCCCCCTGCAGGCACCACGGGAATTCGTCGAGAAGTACGAGCAACGCTATGCGGATGGCTGGGAGCCGATCCGCCAGCAGCGCCTGCAAAAAGCGGTGGCACTGGGCCTGGTACCCGGCAGCTTGAGCGCGGCAGACCTCATCGACATGAAAACCACGCGTGACTGGCATGCCCTGGATGCAGAAGAGCAGGCCTATTACGCCCGTCGTATGGCGGTGTATGCCGGCATGCTCGATGCAATGGACCACCACGTGGGCCGGTTGATCGCCCACCTTAAAGCCATTGGTCAATACGACAACACTATTTTCGTGTTTCTGTCCGACAATGGCCCCGAACCCTCCGATCCCTTGCAGGTATTTCCCATCTCACACTGGGTAAAACGCAACTATTCCACTGCACTGGATGATTTGGGCAGCAAGGGCTCTTACGCGGCCATTGGCCCCAGCTGGGCCAACGCAGCAGCCAGCCCGTTAACCGACTACAAGTTCTATGCCGGCGAAGGCGGCGTACGCGTACCCCTCATCATCGCCGGGCCGGGCCTGCCTCGCCGCGGCCAGGTGGAACCCAGCCTGGCCCACATCAAGGATCTGTTGCCAACCCTGCTGGCACTGACCGGCACGCCGGATCATAACGGCAGTTTCAAAGGCAAGGAGGTGGAAAAAATCACTGGCAGTTCCCTGTTGCCCGTGTTGCAGGGCAGGGCCAGTTTCACCCACGCGCCCGACAAGGCCATCGGCTACGAACTGGCAGGCAATGCCGCCCTCTACAAGGGGGCGTACAAGCTGATGCGAAACCTGCCACCGCTGGGCGACGGCGAATGGCACCTGTTCAACATCAATACCGACCCTTCTGAATCGCGCGACCTCAGGCAGGTCGAGCCCGAGCGCTATGCCGAGATGCTCGCCGACTACAGCGACTACGAGCAACGCCACAACGTGCTGCCCATGCCAGAAGGCTATGACTACATCAAGCAGGCCAAGCTGTATTCCGTACGGGTGATCGTGGCGCGCAATGTGCCCAACCTGTTGCTGGGTCTGGGCGTGTTGATACTGGTGGTCTATTTATGGCGCCGCAAGAAAAAACTGGCCTGATGCAACGCCGAAACGTCACAGCCAGGCCAGCCGGGGGAGGTCTTTAATTAGTTCTGGCTTTTCAGCAAGTCGCGGATTTCCGTGAGCAGGGTTTCTTCCACTGAAGGCTTGGGCGGTGCCTTGGGAGCTTCCTCTTCCTTCTTCTTGAGCGAATTAATGCCCTTAACCACCATGAAGATCGCAAACGCGATAATGGTGAAATCAATTACTGTCTGGATGAAGCTGCCATAGCTGATCACCACCGCCGGAGAGGCATCCGTGGCTGCCTTCAGCACATAGGCCAGTTCGGAAAAATCCACACCGCCAATCAGCATGCCAATAGGCGGCATCAGTACGCCACCGACAAAGGCCGATACGATCTTGCCAAATGCGGCACCGATTACGATACCCACGGCCATGTCAACAACGTTGCCCTTGACCGCGAAATCCTTAAATTCACTCATCATGCTCATTTCAACTGCTCCCTTGTTAGGATTATTAAATACAGCTAACCCTCTGGTTGCTGTCCGTAGCAGGCGAAATTTAACCATTCATCTGGCAAAGCCGAAGTCAGCCATATAGCCCTATGACTTGTAAGGAGAATTCTTACAAGCCATCTTGATAGTAGTCCAAAATCAAGCGAAACGAGCGCGCATAAAAGCGCATCCGGGCTTTCCCACGTAACCCCGTTCCCCACCTTGATTCACGTCAAGGCGGCTCGATTTTGCTGGCCTATCCTGTCAGCGGATAACTTTTGTTCCAGGGGGGAATAATCCAATGATGATTCACAAACTTGTTAGTGTTCTGCTGGCCGGCCTGTTGTGCATGACCAGCTTTCAATCGCTTGCCTACGAAGAGGGCCAACGCTTCACCCGTTTCGGGCTGGCACAGGTCTCGCCCAATGACGACAGCGGGGACGTAAAAGCCTTTCCCGGTAACGGAGTATCGGTCGACGACGAAACCGGTCTGGGCATTACCGTCAGTTACATTTACCGCGACAACTGGGGCGTGGAACTGCTCGCCGCCCTGCCCTTCAGCCACGACATCAATGGCGAAGGGCCGACCCTGAAGGGCCTGGGCAAGATCGCAAGTACCGACCAGCTACCGCCCACGCTACTGGTTAACTATTACCCTCAAATCAACATGCCCGGCTGGCACCCCTACATCGGCGTGGGACTCAACTACACCGTGTTCTTCGACGAAGAGGCGTCAGACTCACTGGAAGCTGCACTGGGTAAAACCGATATCGAGCTGGATGATTCCTTTGGTCTCGCCCTGCAGGTTGGCGTGGACTGGGACTGGCGTGAAAACTGGTTCCTGAACGCGGCCCTGTGGTACATCCAGATCGATACCACCGCCGATATCAAATTTGCCGGCGGGCCGGCAACCGGTGGCGCAGCGGGCAAGACCAGTGTCGACGTGGATATCGACCCCTACGTGGTGATGCTGGGGCTGGGTTATCGGTTCTGATCCGGGCGGGTGCCCACCCCGGTGGGCACCCACCAACGGCCTACGCACCAGTCAGTCGGCTATTGCCTTGCAATCCACCTCGGGGCCACCGCGAAAAGCGTAGCAGCGGCGCGAGTCTACCCGGCCCAGGCACACGCTTCGCAGCGGTCCATCGGCCTCGGTGCGGTCAAAATCCAGTCGCTCCACACCCCGGCAGTCGCACTCCTTGTACCAGCCACCCATCGCACCGCCGCTTGCACACTCGTGGTAAAACAATAACCAGGCTGCGCCGGCCACGATCAGCAGCCCGCCCAGCAGCAGGCCGTATCGACGATATGGGCTATGCATCATTGGCTCGCTGCAATCAGCCCCGGGCCACCAGCAGGCTCGCCACGTAGCAGGCCAGTGCCATGGCAATGCCAACAAACGGCACCGAAAACCAGTACAGCTTCGCCAGCACCAGAAAACCCGCCAGCATCAACAGGCCCACGGCCTGCAGGTAAAGCGAACTGTAAAACATGGCCGGATGACTCACCGCGAGATACCCGTACACCAGCCCGAACAATATGGCCGCCATGCTGTGGCTGGCATTAAATCCCAGCCAGGCCTTCCAAACGGTGGTTTCGCGGGTAATCACCAGTGACACCGACTTCATCGATGCCACGAGTTCACGATCACGTGGTAACAGTTTCGGGCCCCGAAAGGTGAACACCAGGTGCGCCATGCCCAGCAGCAGAACAATACCGGCGCTGGCCAGCATGAGGATCGTTTGCGTGGTCATTTCATCTCCGTGGCACAGGGCATCTGATTACCAGAGCCTGCCACAACCGAAGCTGCAATGCCCTTTTAGCCTATTGAGGCGCGCGCCAGGTAAGTTTTTCCCAGGCCATGAAACTGAGCACTGCAATTGCCAGCGGCACAGGCACGGTCATCCACAGTGGCACCATCGACCCCTCGCCCCCGTAGACCACGAAATAGGCAACCCAGTTGAGCAGCACCGTACCGAAGTAGACCAGCACGGCCCACTTGCGAAGCAGCACAAAGCCAATACCGGCCAGGCCCATCAGGGCAGCACGCAAGCCCACCATCAACGGGCTACGCAGCGCATCGGAATCCATCAGGTAAACCAGCGCACCGGCATTCATCACGGCGAACAGGATCAGCATGCCTCCGACAACCCTTAAGACGGTCTTCATGGATTAAACGTGCACCTGGCTCACTGCCGACTCTTTGCCACGGTGACCCACCACCCTTACCCGCAGGCCTTCAGGCTGCGTATAGGGCCTTGCCACCGGGCGCACCTTTTCCTTGTCCACGACTTCCAGGTCGTAATGGCTAATCCAGTGAGACACCATCTCCACCGCCATCAGTTCACCCAGCATGGAACCCGTGCAGCGGTGGTTGCCGGTACTGAACGGCAATACCCGGCGCCTGAGTTCGGCCGACTGCGAGCCCATGTAACGTTCCGGATCGAATTTTTCCGGTTCCGGAAAGTATTCCTCGTTGAGATGATCCCCTGCGATGACGATCAGGATCTCGTCACCCTTGCGAATCTTGTAGCCGCCAAACTCCACATCGCGGTCAGCAAAGCGCAGCACCGCCGGCCCCGGTGGATTCAGGCGCGTGGTTTCCAGAAACGCGGCCCGCAGGTACTTCTGGTTCACCGGATCAACCGGGCCACCTGACTCGCGGGCAAGCTCGGCGTGCTCCTGGCGCACCTTGGCCAGCACATCCGGATTGGTCAGCAGCCGGTAGATCAGGAACGAACTGGCCGATGCCAGCGTATCGAACCCGGCCAGGTAAGCCCCCAGCGGTACGGCGACCAGGTCCTCGTTATCCCAGCTACCCAGTTCCGGCGGCGGGGTCAGATCCAGGTAGTGCCCCACCAGCGTGGTGGCGGCCAGCTCAGGGTCGGCCTTGATGCGGGCAACCTGCTCCAGCAGATGCGCATACATGCGCTTGATCGCAGATCGGTAGGCAGGGTTTTTCAGGATCAGCTTGGGCGCGTGCCCAAAGGTGGCCCAGATCAGGGTATGCACCACCAGCGCCAGTTCCTTCTTGCTGAAAGGAAAGGGTTCGCCGTTGAGGATATTCGACAGCACATCCACCGTTTGCACCTGGGCTTCGTGCAGCATGTCCAACTCAACGCCGGGCTGCCAGCGTTCGGTGTGCTGGGCCAGGCAGTTCTGGATGTCCTCGCGACATTTCGTCTCAAGGTTGCGGTTCATGAACTGCAGGTGGGCCTTGCGAAACATCATGTGGTGCGGGCCATCAAACATGCTCGGCAGGCGGCTGCGCATCTCCTTGTCGAGCACATGCATGGAATTGCTCGTGCGAAAACCGCTGTCGGGCTTGAGCAGGTCGATAGCCGCATCACCCAACAGGCAGGTCATCTCGATATGCATCATGCGAATGCGAAACGCATCCCCGTAGGTGGCACGGCTCTGGGCGAAGAACGGCAACACATCCCCCAGAAACTGTCGGGCCGGGCCAATCAGCGGCGGGGCCTTCACCAGCGGCGGGCGGGGTTTGTCGATACGGTTCAAGGCAGCTTCAGTAGACATACAGGTATCCGGTATCCAGGTTGCAGGCCCAGTATCAGCATTCGGGCATTAACCAGTAATAGCTGAAATTAAGCAGGTGTCAAAATATAACACTTGTTAGATTTTCAAAGCAATCAAGGCCGGTAATCGGGATCACTCAGGGGAGAATGGGGGTTGAGGTGTTTGTGCCCATGCCCGATTAACCGCTGGCCAGGGTCACCAGCGCTGACCAGCGACCAACACCCTCACGCGCAGGCTTTCAGACCGTGCCTTAATCAAAGAAGCCTGACCCCCTTGGTTCTCGATATACACATTAAAAGAGCCACCCACTATCATGAGAATCGAACCTTGTTGATTCTTTGGTGGGCAGCCAGGCCGTTCACTCTTTACGCCGATACCGAAAATCACAGTGCTTCGCACCCTGCATAATGGTTTGGCTCCGCTTGAACTCAAGGTCTGAGCCAAGGCCTTCGGCCATGGCATTGTCCATGTCGCACACAAACAGAAAACCAAGTTCAGGCTCGCCCATGGCCTGATAAAACTCAGCGTAGGCGCATTGGGTGACATTCACATCCAGTGCTTGCGGTGACTGATCGACGATTTCGAACTGCAGCGCATCTTTTGCGAACGTCGGAAAGCTGTGGGAGATGATGTCAATCGGATTACCCGGATGTTTCTCTCGAACATGCTTGTAGCTTTCCCGAACCAGGCCTTTGAGCGCCTTTCTTGCGATAGCGTGGGCGCGGTCTTTACCAAGTTCAGCTTCAAAACCCTTGATGAGTGGCACCAGAACCTCGGCTTGTATCTTGACTCGCTCCAGAAAAGTCAGATCGCTGGTATTACTCATAAGGATTCCTCTCTTTGCCGTTTAACGCCGAAACTAAAGGGCTGCCCGGAACGGGCAGTCCCGCTTGAGTGACTTGTTAGGCATCAGTTGAACGGCGCTCCTGCCTTCTGGCTTCCGCAAGGCGTAGCCTCTCTCGCTCGGTGTAAATTCGCTCTAGAAGTACCGAAGTAAAATCAAGAAGATCTTCGGCTTCCTC
>JBFKKS010000122.1:0-7344 GCA_041630955.1 Nevskiales bacterium | reverse complement strand
GGTGGAAATCCCGCGATATAGTCGGAAACCTTGTCGGTCGCAAATTCATCCAGCATCAGGAACGGGTCAACCCTGAGATTCTGGTGCCGGCCAATACTGCGAATGAGCTTGACCCCAGCACCATCTGAGGTCGGGGCGCCTTTGATTACCTGTTTGATTGTGCGATTGGTCATAATGATTATCCTGTCATGCAAGCACCTGCTGCCCTGCACTGCCTGGCAGCAGGTGGAAAGATCGTCCGTTAAGTCTGCCGACGGGCGTCCAGGCTCCAGGCACCGGGACCGTTGGCCAGCAAGACCAGAAAGCCGCCCGCCATGGCCAAGTTCTTGAAGAACATGATGAACTGCGTCTGGTCCGCCAGGTTGAAGTGGAACAGCAACGCCGAGGCAATACTGAAACCAGCCAGCGCCAGGGCGGTCAGTCTTGTGAACAGGCCAACAACGATGGCAATGCCGCCGCCCACTTCCAGGGCAATGACCAGCGGCAGCAATCCGCCCGGCACGCCCTGCGAGGCCATATAGGCAGCGGTACCCTCGTAACCACTGATCTTGTTCAGGCCCGCCAGCACAAAGATGGTGGCGAGCAGGATGCGGCCGAGCAGCTCGGCGAGATTGTTCAGATTCGACATGGCAGTACTCCTTGGTTAGTAACGGGTGCCAAGACTCAGGCCGCCAGTGCCTGGATTTCGGCCCGTGCGGCATTCAACGCTGCATCCCTCGACGCATCGCCCATAGCCAGACCTTCGGCATAAATGAATTCAACCTCCTCAATCCCCAGGAAATTGAAGAAATTTGTCACATAGTGGGTCTGGGTATCTTTTTCCGTGCCCTTGTACATGCCACCACGTGCTGCCAAAACATAGACCTGCTTGTTTTCCAGCAAACCCACCGGGCCATTCTCTGTGTACTTGAAGGTCACACCTGCACGAGCGATATGATCGAACCAGGCCTTCAGCTGTGAGGGTACGCCGAAGTTATACATCGGTAGGCCCAGCACAATCACATCGGCACGCCTGATCTCGTCGATGAGCGCATCGGAATAGGCCACCGCATTGGCCTGCTCACTCGTGCGCTGTTCAGGCGCGGCCAGAAAGGCCTGGAATGATTCGGCCGTCAGATGCGGTACCGGCTCGGCAGCGAAATCACGCAGAAGCACTTGAGCATCAGGGTGATGTTGGCGCCAGGCCTGAACAAAGCCGTCGGCCAGGGTTGAAGACTGGCCGCCATCGGAGAACAGGCTGGTATTGATTTGCAGTAATCGGGTCATCGTCCACTCCTCGTAAAGGTTATTGCGTGGCTGTATTTAAATATTTATTTAATAGATTTAAAAGCGCATAATTTAGGTTTATTTGATCTAAATATTAGATATGAATACACGTATCTCCCTGGACCAGTGGCGAGCGCTTATCAGCGTCGTGGACGCGGGCGGCTACGCACAGGCGGCGGAGACCATGAATAAAAGCCAGTCTGCTGTCAGTTACGCCATCGCCAGACTGGAACAACTGCTGGATGTCAAAGTATTTGAAATCGAGGGGCGCAGAGCAGTCCTGACCACCACGGGTCAACTCTTGTACCGACGCGCCAAACGATTGATCGATGAAGCCGGAATGTTGGAAACGGCAGCCCGTGAACTGGCCGGAGATTGCGAAGCGGAAATCGGCATTGCCGTCGATCAGTTGTTCCCGTACGAACTACTCCTTCATTGCCTGGACCGCTTCTCGTCACGTTTCCCGCATACGCGCATACAGCTTGTCGAGACAGTCCTGAGCGGTAATGAAGAAGCCTTGACAGAGGGGCTGGTGGATCTGGCCATTACAACCGTCGTTCCGGCCGGCTTTCTGGGCGATCTGCTGATGCCAGTGCGAATGATTGCCATGGCGCATCCTGACCATCCACTACACAGACTCGACAGGGAAGTTGACTACCGCGACCTTGAGCAGGCGCGGCAGATGGTGATCAGGGATTCGGGGATTCGCGTTAAGCGTGATGGTGGCTGGCTCGGTTCCGAGCAGCGCTGGACAGTCAGCCATATGAGCACGCGTATTCAGGCGCTTTGCATGGGACTCGGTTTCAGTTGGCTACCCGAATTGACTGTTCAGCGAGAACTGTCCGAGGGCAAGCTCAAGCCTCTACCGATGCGGGAAGGGAGCGTGCGCACGGCGCAGCTATACCTGGTCTACGCCCGGCATGACTACGCAGGACCTGCTACCACGGCCCTGGCGGAGTTGATTCGCAGTGAAGTTGCCGCGCGTTGCGGTGCGAATGAGGATCAGCCCGGTGACTGAGCCAGTTTTTCATTCATGGCCGTAATTATCGCAAGGCTATTTTCGACCATACTTTCCTGCGACTCCTCATACCCGCCGAGATACCATCGAATGGCCAGTTGTATCGCGGCACCCACCAGGGCCGTGGCCAGCAGACTGGGATCCAGCACGGATCGTCCGGTATGCGGAAACTCCACTTCGATAATGCCGCGAATCAGGCCAGCAAAATCCTGTACGCCCCGCCGATAAAGCCGAATCATGTCATGCGTGGTGCCATATACCTCAATCAGCAAAATCCGGGCTGCCTGTGGGTCTTCCTTGAGGAAACTGTAATACGCCTGCATGCCCGCCCGCGCCAGGCCCTCGACGCCCCCGCTGGACGTGCTGATCGCCTCGGTCAGCACGCTGCGCAGGCGGTCAATCTCTGCGTCATAGGTGGCGTTAAACAGTTCGTTGAGGTGCTCGAATGATTCGTAGAAGTAGCGTTCCGTCAGCTCTGCGGTGCGGCAGACCTGCCGCACGGTGGTGGCCTGAAAGCCCTGTTCCCCGAACATTTTCTTGCCCGCTGCGATCAGTTGCTCACGGCGCTGTGCGCGCCGCGTTTCCATGCTCATGCCGCGGTAGCTTCGGGATGGTTTCCTGCTCATGCTGCAATATTGACATGATGCGTTGTCAGATGTAAAGTGACATCCATAATTGTCAGATATGGATTGTTTCCCTGGAGCCCCCTATGCCTGCGACCCCGCAACCTGAACATGAAGTCATCATCATCGGTACCGGATTTGCCGGACTTGGCATGGCTATCAATCTCAGAAAAGCCGGCAAGAACAACTTCGTTATTTTCGAGCGAGAAGCCGATGTCGGCGGCACCTGGCTGGTCAACAACTACCCGGGCTGCGCCTGCGACGTGCAGTCGCACCTCTACTCCTTCTCGTTCGCACCCAATCCGCAGTGGTCAAGAATGTTCTCGCCGCAGGAAGAAATCTGGCAATACCTGCGTGACTGTGCTGACCGCTTTGGCGTGCGACCACATATCCGTTTCAGGCAGACGGTGACCAGCGCCCGTTACGATGAGGATGCCGGCATCTGGACGGTCACTACCGACGCTGGGATGACAGCCACTGCCCGCGTCTTGGTCTCGGCCATGGGCCCGCTGGATCGGCCGTTTATCCCCGCCATCAAGGGCATCGACAAATTCCGGGGCAAGGCCTTCCACTCGCAGCATTGGGACCATGACTATGATCTGACTGGCAAGAAGGTTGCCGTCATCGGCACCGGCGCCAGCGCCATCCAGTTTGTGCCTCAGATTGCCCGGCAGGTTGCTGACCTGAAGCTGTTCCAGCGTACCCCGCCCTGGATAATCCCCAAACCCGACCGCAGCCTGACTGCACTTGAGCAGCGGCTTTTCAAACGCCTGCCGATTGTCCAGAAGGCCGTGCGTGGTGCCATCTACGGCATGCTGGAATCGCGGGTGCTGGCCTTCGTGTTCACGCCACGGCTAATGAAGCTGTTCCAGAAAGTGGCTGTCATGCATATAAACAAGCACATCAAGGATCCCCTACTGCGCACCAAGCTCACGCCGGATTACACCATCGGCTGCAAGCGCGTGCTGATTTCCAATGACTACTACCCTGCCCTGGCTCGCGACAACGTCGACGTGATTACGGATGACGTGGCCGAGATTCGTGCCAACAGCGTCGTCACCAGCGATGGCAAAGTGCATGCGGTTGACGCCATTATCTACGGCACCGGATTCCAGGCAACCGACCCGCTGCCTCGCGGCATGGTATACGGCAAGGGTGGGCAGGACCTGCTGGATGCCTGGGCCGGTGGTATCGAGGCCTACAAAGGCTGTGTGGTCGCTGGCTTCCCGAATCTGTTTATTGTTCCGGGCCCCAATACCGGTCTGGGTCACAGTTCAATGGTCTACATGATCGAATCCCAGATTCGCTATGTCATGGGCGCGCTGCGTACTCTGGACAGGCGTACTGCCAAAAGCCTGGATGTGCGCCCTGAAGTCCAGCGTGCGTATAACGACGAACTGCAAAACCGTATTCAGGGTACTGTTTGGAACACCGGCGGCTGTCAAAGCTGGTACATCAATGAGGACGGCAAAAACGTCACGTTGTGGCCCGGTTTCACCTTCGCCTTCAGACAGCTCACGCGCCAGTTCGACGCCAGCAGCTACACCATAGAGCCCATCGAGAGGCCGGCTGTAAACCCGGTCACGACTCCTCAAGCGGCCTGAGCTCATCATTACCCGGGAATCCACGAATGAAAAGTTTTAGCAATAAAGTGGCTGCCATCACTGGCGCTGGTTCTGGCATTGGCCGTGCGCTGGCGCTCAACCTGGCCGGTTCAGGCTGCCACCTGGCCCTCTCCGACATCAACCAGACGGGTCTGCAGGAAACCGTCGAGCTGCTGAAGGGCCACGACGTCAAGGTGACTTCACAGCCACTGGACGTCGCTGACCGTAAAGCCATCTATAGCTGGGCCGAGAAGGTGGTCGCGGATCATGGCAGGGTGAACCTTATTTTCAACAATGCCGGCGTTGCGCTGGGCAGCCCTGTCGACGGCATGGAAGATGAAGACCTTGAGTGGCTGATGGACATCAACTTCTGGGGCGTCATCAACGGTACACGTGCCTTCATGCCACACCTCACCGCCTCTGGCGAGGGGCACGTCATCAACACCTCCAGCATCTTCGGGCTGGTCGGAATCCCCAGCCAGAGCGCCTATAACGCCTCCAAATTCGCGGTGCGCGGCTTCACCGAAGCACTGCGACAGGAGCTCGATCTATCCAAGTCCTGCGTCAGCGCCACTTCCGTTCATCCCGGTGGTATCAAGACCAACATCGCAGCCTCGGCGCGCTTCTCGAACAACATGCAGGATTTGGTCGGCGCCGGCGAGGCAGAAGCAAAAGCGAAGTTTGAAAGGCTGTTCATTACATCGGCTGACAAGGCAGCCAGGGTCATTCTGCGTGCTGTGCAAAAAAACCAGCGCCGGGTGCTGGTGGGCCCGGATGCACATGCTGTTGATCTGATGGTGCGCTTCATGCCCAGCACCTATCAACGCCTGGTTATGCTCGGCACACGGTTACAAATGCGTTAGGCCCTCCCCTACCTAAAGCAGCTTGAAACCAGTAAAGTCGGCACCCGTTTGGGTTGCCGGCTTTTTTAATGTCAGACACAGAAAAAACTATCGACGCCTACCCCGTACGTCACCGACTGCGTGTGCGCTATGCCGAGATCGACGCCCAGGGCGTCGTCTTTAATGCCCACTACCTGACTTATTTCGATACCGCCATTAATGAGGCGTTTCGTAAACATGACATCGACTGGCTTGCCGAAATGAATGCCAGTGGTTGTGATGTGCAGCTGGTTAAGTCACTGGTGGAACACAAGGCGCCACTGCACTTTGATGAAGAATTCGATGCCTGTGCACGAGTCGGTCGTCTCGGCACCAGCAGCATCACATGGCATCTCGGCATCTTTGGCATGGCCGGCGATCTGCGCGCCAGCGGCCAGATCGTGTGGGTGTATACCGATCTGGCCGAGAAACAATCCCGGCCACTGCCCGAATGGCTACGTACAATAGCAAGCCAACTATAAAGTACTGCAGTAAGAGATAGCCATGCCAAAGTATCAACCCCCAGCGCTCCCTGAAATCGATGTGGAAGAATTCCGCAAGGTGGTGATGTCCCGCCGATCCGTGAGGCGCTTTACTGATGAACCGATACCCGAGGCAGTGGTGCAGGACTGTCTTGATATGGCCCTGCTCGCACCGAACTCATCCAACTTGCAGCCCTGGGATTTTTACCGCGTAAAGACCCCTGCGCGGCGCCAACGCATGATCAGCGCCTGCCTCAACCAGAATGCCGCCAAGACAGCAGCTGAAATGATCGTAGTCGTTGCCCGCACCACGACTTGGAAACAACACTGCGCAGAAATACTTGATCACTGGCCAGAGGAAAGCATCCCGCGGGTTGTAGAGGATTACTACAAGCGCGGAGCCATGGTGCAGTATGGACAGATCCCGTTGGATCCGATGGGACGCATCAAGAAACTGTTTCGTGATGTGGTAGGGTTTGCCCGTCCGGTGCCACGCTGGCCTAACAGTCAGGCTGATATGAAGCTGTGGGCCTGCAAATCCACAGCTCTGGCCGCGGAAAATCTCATGCTGGCCCTACGCGCACATGGTTACGATTCCTGCCCAATGGAAGGTTTCGATGAAGCACGGGTGAAGCGCATTCTGCGGTTGCCACGGGATGCCTTCATTGTGATGGTCGTAGCCGCTGGCAAACGGGCGGACAATGGCGTATACCACGCACAAATCCGCTTCAATCGCGACCGTTTCATCCATGAGGTCTAGCCCCGGCCAGACACAGACCAGCACATAAGACAGAAACACAGCCTCACTCCATGCGAAAAATCCTGCAACGTATTGTGGTTATTTCCCTTTTGGCCGTGCCGCCCGTCTCCGGCACCGCTGCTACGGAACTCAGTAACCTCAAGGCACTCGCTGCAAAGAATGTGGCCATCAGTGCAATAGTGGTCGATATCAGCAAGGGCCGTATCCTGGCGCAGCACAATGCCGACACCAACCTGATTCCGGCCTCGGTCACCAAGTTGCTCATTGATGCGGCTGCGCTTGATCGGTTCGGCCCCGACCACCGTTTTTCCACCAAACTCGTCACCAACGGCAAGATCTCGAATAGCACACTCGAAGGGGACCTGATATTCATTGGTGGTGGAGACCCTGGCCTGACCACTGATCACCTATGGCAGCTCGTCATGCGCCTGCGACAATCCGGTATTGATGAAATAGCCGGCGACCTGGTTATCGACAACAGTCTTTTCGGCAACGTCCCCTGCTTCTCAAAAGATCGCTGCGAGGCCCTCAAGGCCAGCAGTAACGGCTACGATGCACCCCTGTCTGGTGCCGGCGTCAATCACAGCGCCATCGAGATTCGCGTTCATGCCGGAGACAAAAATGGTGCGCCGGCATCCATTGCACTGTTCCCGCCATCACTGGTGCTGGACATGCCACTGGAAGGCTCCATAACAACCACTACCCAGAAG
>JBFKKS010000121.1:0-7383 GCA_041630955.1 Nevskiales bacterium | reverse complement strand
TCGGCCTTCTTGTTCTCAGTTACGGACTACAGCGACTGCTCGTACATCTTGACGGCCTTGTTCATCTCGGTCAGCAGCGGAAGGTTCTCCTTGGCAATCTTTTCCAATACCGGCCCGGACTTGTCCCCGCCAAGAACGGCATCAATATTGGTCTTGAAGGATATCCAGAGGCCGTCCACCCTCTTTAACTGATGCACTATTTTGGGGTCTGTGGTTCCCACCAGTCCGAGATCCTTATCACCATGCAGAAGTCCTTTCAGGGTTTTGTCGAACAATGCACTGGTGTTGTGCAGGTTCTTCGTATTCGCCTCCACATCAATGTCCAGTGCAATTAAAAACACTTCCTTGGACATCTTCTGCGTCAACATTCTTTGTTTTCCCGCCAGATTGATCACCACTGCCATCTCCTGTGGCGTAGCGGCTGCAACACCCGGGGTGACCGCTGAAGTAACGAGAACGATCAGCATAATTCTTAAATAGACAGACACAACAAGCTCCTTCTAATAATGATGGAAACATTCCGTTGTGCTGTGGTGCAACATTTGTGCCAGCTGCCTACCCCCGGCACTTATAAACAGCAGCACGGCCATACAAGTGCAAAGGCAAACATGCGAATATGATAGTTCGACATATTCGCAGGACGTTTAAACCATGGCCCAGCAAGATTTCAAATGGGACACACTTTTTACCGGCGCACTGGTATTCGATGGCCGGAATAATCCGCCGCAAAAAATTGATGTGGCGGTCAGTCAAGGACGCATTGCAGCCATGGCGGCTGAGCTTGACCCTGGCCAGGCGAAGGAGGTCATCGATGTGAACGGGCGCTGGCTAATGCCCGGCCTGCTGGATATCCATACACATTTTGATCTGGAAGTAGAGCTTTCACCCGGACTCCGCGAAGCCGTGCGCCACGGCACTACAACCTGCGTTGTGTCCAACTGCAGCCTGGGCGTCGCCTACGGCAATCAGCGCGTGAATGGACAGGATCCAATCGTCGACTGTTTTGCCCGTGTGGAGAACATCCCCAAACCCGTGCTCGGCAAGGTGGCCGATGCCATCACCTGGAACGACTCAGGCGATTACCTGGATCATTTCGAGAATCTGAACCTGGGTCCAAACATCGTGCCGATGATTCCTCACTCCATGCTGAGAATCGAGGTCATGGGTCTGAAGGATAGCGTGAGCCGTAACCCGACACAGGACGAGTTGCGCATCATGGGTGAACTGGTCGAGAAAGGCATGACCGAGGGTTATGTCGGTTTTTCGACCGATGCACTGCCATTCCATTTTCTTTCGATTACACCGCATGAGCGCAAGCAGATTCCGACCCAGTTTGCTCCGCACAGCGAGTTGAAATACCTCACCCACATCGTGCGGCGCTGGGACCGCGTCTGGCAGGCTACCCCACCCAAGGACAGCCGCATCGGCACACTACGCGCCTTCCTGCTGTCCAGTGGACGCCTGTTTGGCAAGCCACTCAAGACCACGGCAACGGCCGCTATCGATCTGCATACCAACCGTTCCATTGCCCGCATGGGCTATACCCTTACCAAGCTCCTGA
Source organism: Nevskiales bacterium (assembly GCA_041630955.1). GTDB lineage: Bacteria > Pseudomonadota > Gammaproteobacteria > Nevskiales > CAJXLF01 > JBFKKS01. Next base: position 5,822 of record JBFKKS010000121.1, on the reverse strand, counting down.
ACTCCTGGCTGATACGCGGCTTGTTCCGCTTTCAGGCCCTATCTGCGCCGTTTAAGGTCTGGTCGGATGGTGTCATCACGCCACTGGCCGAGGAAGTGCCGGAACTGCGACAACTCAACGAGAAGGAACTGGACGATTCAGCTGGCCGGCTGGCTATTCTGAGTGACCCTGAGTATGTCAAAGCGTTTCGCAAGATGTGGTTCAAGGGCAAACGCGGGTTCAACATCGAGCGCCTGAAAACCCTGCTGCGCCTGTCCGACAACGTATTAAGTCGCGAACTGAGCGACATGCAAATCGATTCCTGCCCGGTGTCCACATGGAATGGCGAATGGATGAATACTGTCTACGCCCGCTTGCTCGACTGGCAGTCGGGCAATAGCGATGCTGCGCGCGATGCTGACGAAGCAGCCGCCTTTGCTGGGTTCCCCAACCCCATACAGGACGATTGCGCCTTCTTCCTGCACTGCCTGCGCAGCTTTGATACGGATTTCCGCTGGGTCACTACAGTGGCCAACGGCAATCCCAAGGTGGTCAAGGATCTGCTGTTCAATCCACTGATCCTGCCCGGCTTTAACGACAGCGGTGCGCATCTGACCAATATGGCCTTTTACGATGGCAACCTGCGCACGCTCAAATTTGGCCAGGAGGACGGGCTGGAAAAGGTCGCCCACGCTATCCATCGCCTGACCGGCGAGCCCGCCGAGTTTTTCGGACTCAATGCCGGCGTACTGGACGTCGGTATGCAGGCTGATATCTGTGTCATCGACCCCGATGCACTGGCAGCCTATGATCCAGAGGCCTGTACCCGCTATATCTACCGCGATCTATTCGACCACCACCAGATGGTGAACCGGCCTGAAGGTGTCGTGACGCATACCATGATTGCCGGACATATGGCCTGGCAAGAAGGCGAATTCACATCAGCGTTCGAAAAAACAAAGATGGGACGTGTTCTTCGGCACAGGGATCATGCAGCCGAAATGGCCTACACCGAGAGATCGGAAACGTCGATACCCAGCCTGCAAGCCGCCTGACACACGATTAGCGAGAAGCGCGCCTCACACCCCAGCGTGCCTTCTTGCCCCGCACGTCTATATGGATGAATGGGCCGTGATACCGGTTTGCCTTGTACAGGCCCAGACCACCGATCAGGTCATGTGGATGATCATCAGGGCCGTCGATGTCTTCAACGATCTGGTGTAGCCATTCGGCATCACGCACATCAATGCGTCCATCGCGATTCAGATCGTCCATCATGCCATCGTTATTTTCATCCACGAAAATATCCGCAGCGCCACCGTACATGTGACTGCTGAACCGAACGTTACCCAGGCCGCGATTGTAGCTGGGTGTTCGATAACCACTCATTACGTGTAGCGAGGTTGCATGCACGCCGCGCTCATTGACGCGGGCCAGCACATCCTCCAACTTGAGCAGCAATTTTTCACGTAACACGACGTAGGCCTTGTCCGCTTTTCCGGCCCGCTGCTTGCACAGGAATTGTCCCAGTGTGAAATGCGGTGAAAGTTTGACATCCCGGTTGCCCGCATCGACCTCGATATAGCCTTTAGGCTGGCGATAGATGGCCAACCCATCCAGTGGGGCCTCCGGGTAGTAACCCACCTTGTAGTTGCCCAGAAAGCCCCTGCGCAGTTCATGAGCAGGGCGCATGACAAACATGTTCAGGTGAACATGCTCATTCTGATTTGAACGGATTGTGATTCGATAGACACCCGGTTCACTCGGTGCCTTCCAGTCCCAGCTGACGCGACCACCCCGAATCATATGAGTCAGTACCTGGCCGGAACTCGCGCTCAATGTATAGCCAGGATGATAGCCGCCGACATCCGGGCGTATGGCCACATTTTCGCCCGGCATCACAAACACGCCGAATACCCGATAGGGAATATTCAGATCGCGTACCTTGACCGGAAAGGCGGCGAGTTCCTGCGAATAGCGTGATTTGGCGCTGTGCGTGGAAACGCGATTATTTTTTTCGATCGCATGGGTAATGCCATGCGGCAGCATGGTCAGGTGAAACAGACCCAGTATACTTATCAAAAAGCGCTTGTAACTCATTGGGCAGCCACCAGATTTTGACGCATTGCGTCAATAACAACTCCATCCCGATTGTACACGTCTTCACGGAAGTTCACGACCCCCTGCTCGTCCACCCAGGCCGTGAAATACAGGATATGAACAGGAATGTGGTTCTTCAGCCGCAATATCTGTTTGGGCTCACCTTCCAGAATTTCGCGTATGTCCTTGCCCTGCCAGCGTGGATCATTTCCAAGCACATAATCGGCCAACTCCAGCGGCCGCTGAAGTCGAATACAGCCAGAACTGAAAGTACGGGTTTGAGCAGAGAACAGATGTTTCCCCGGCGTATCGTGTAAATAAATGTTGTAGCGATTGGGCAACATGAACTTGATTCTGCCCAGCGCATTGGTGGGGCCGGGGTTCTGGCGTAAGCGATAGGGAAAATACTCATCATTGAACTCGCTCCAGTCCAGACTGGCAGCATCCACCTTGGTCTCTTTTTCGCCCCAGCCAGACAGCACATCAAATCCGTGCTCGGTCAGGTAGGCCAGGTTCTCCCTGAGAATCGGCAGCTTGTCCTTCTTGGCTATGCTGGACGGCACCTCCCAGGTCGGGTTGGCCACCAGGTATTTCATGGTCTCACTGAAATTCGGGGTGCGCCGATCCGGCATGCCAACAATCACTGGCATGTCCAGCACCGGCTTATTGTTCTCATAAACCGCCATGTGAAACGCTGGGACGTTAACCCGAATATGGGTCCTGCCGAGTTCTTCAGGCAGCCAGCGCCAGCGTTCCAGGTTCACGCGTAATGCAGCAATTCTTTCTGAGACCGGCACATTCAGCATATACAGGGTTTTGGGGCCGACCACGCCATCCGCCTGCAGGCCATGGCGCGCCTGAAAGTCCTTAACCGCCCGGTGCAGCGCCATGTCAAACTCACCGTCGCTATTACTGGCCAAGGCCGTATCGAGGTCGCCGGTGCTAGCCAGCCGCTTACGCAGCAAGGGCACACGTTTACTGTCACCCTCACCAAGCTTCAGCATGCTGCCGGCGGATAGCTGCGGCCACCCGCCCCTTGCAGCAATTGCGCTATAACGTTGCAGGGCTACCTCCAGGGCCAGGTACTCGGCAGCGGGCGGCTTCAGTCCCTGCAGATACTCACGCAAACGCCCGCTCTCGGCTGCCTGGCGTTGCCCGCCTAATGCCTTGTTGCCTCGCATTGGTAAGTGCCAACCAATATCCAGGCTGGTCGGGTTCACTACTCCAAAGGCTCGTTGTCGTGCCAGCAAAAGATAGGCATCTGCCAGTAGCAATTCAATATCAGCCAGCAGTGAAGCCTGGGGCGGCGGCGCTACAGCCGGCGGCAACTGGCTGATATCCGTCGCGCTGGCCTCGGTGGTTAGCTTGTCTGCCTGATCCCGCCCAAGCGCTTGACTATCGTCATCCTGCTCATCGTCATCATCAGTTGCCGCTTCGTCGTCATCGTCATCGACCGCCTCATCGTCGTCATCATCAGCCGCATCGTCGTCGTCATCCGCTGCATCATCGTCGTCGTCATCCGCTGCATCGTCGTCGTCCTGGGCCGCATTTCTAGCCGCTTCTTCTCGCTCTTTCAGCTCCTGCAAGGCTGCCTTACGGGCTGCCTCCAGCGCAGCCAGTTCCGCGGCTATTTCCCGTTCACGTGCTGCACGCACCGCCAAAGCCTCTGCCAGTGCTGCTGCGCTGTCAGTCTCGATCTTCTTGAAGATCGCATTCAGGTTCGGCAGGTGGAAGTGCGCCGGCAGCAGGCCCTCATATTCGACTGCCTGGATGATGGTCCAAAGTTCTTGACCCGGCTTGCTCAGACCGTTGGGATCAACCCACAGAGGCTGCCCACCGCGCTCATCGTAAAAGACAATCACTTGCCCGCCAGTGGCTAAGACATCGCCCGCAACTCTACTGGCCGGATCTGATTCCAGCTTTTCTAGACGGGCATCTAACTGCTTCGCGAGCTCATTCGCGCGCGCATGGGGCGGTGCCGCCATTGACTGACTGGCTAACAGCAAACATGCCGCAGCCCAACAAGCCTGCAGTACACGATTTAAATATGGCATGAATTGTTTATGACCCAGGAAAGTCTGATTGTCCAATACATCGCCCAATATCTCTAGCCGCCAAAGCTCATTTGCTGTCATAAAGCGGTCCTGAGGCTAATTTATGTGCCCAACAAGTCGTTTCAGGCAGTCGATAGCGGGTTAGACATCGCTGCACATACATCAGTGCACTACCCAATCCTATATTGTGACCCGCCGAGATATATAAAGGTGCCACTCTATCCCGACTCCGCAGCACCGCGCCGATCATTTCCTGCTTATCGAACAGTGGTACCCAACTGCCCTTGTTCTCAGGTACTGCGGCGTGTGTACCGATAAGCCGTGATTTACCCACACCGACTGATGGCAGATCCGTTATCAGCCCCAGATGTGCGGCAATGCCTAACCGACGGGGATGGGCGACACCTTGCCCATCACACAACAGCAGGTCAGGTATTTGACGTATCTGGGCCAGCGCGTCCAGTACTGCAGGAATCTCACGAAACGAAAGCAGGCCCGGTACGTAGGGGAATGATGTCGGTCGCCTCGCGACGGCCTGATCAACACACTCCAGCGTATCCAGCTTCAGCACCGCTACCGCGGCACGGGTCACTGCACCGCCCTCTTCAAATCCCACATCCACCCCAGCGACAAAACGAATCACATCGAAGTCATCGGCAAGCGAAACCAGGGGCGCCAGTTGCTTTTGTAACGCAATTGCCTGTTGGGGCGTCACATTCCAGTCATGCAGTTGTTTGAATTGGATCATGTAGACTTTTCCACGAAACGATCGACGTCGAGACCCCACCGATGAGTTTTCCCAAGTTCAAAACCATTCACGAACGGGCTGCCAAGAACAAGGGGGGCAAGGCTGCCCTGGCAGCCTTGCTGCCTGCCGCCAAATCCGCCAGCCAACTGAAACGCATTGGCGATGATCGCTACCTGGCCGAAATGACCAAGCGCATATTCTGCTCGGGTTTCGTCTGGAAAGTCATTGAAAACAAGTGGCCCAACTTTGAGCAGGCCTTCGCCGGCTTTGAACCTGCCATTGTTGCCGCCTGGCCCGATGAACATTTTGATGTGTTGATGAAAGACGCCAGTATTGTGCGCAACTACAAGAAAATCGTCAGCGTGCGGGAGAATGCGTGGTTCGTTCTGGATGTGGCCAAAGAACACGGCAGCTTTGGCCAGTTCATTGCTGACTGGCCTGCCAGTGATATCACCGGACTATGGGCTTACCTGAAAAAACATGGCAGTCGGCTTGGGGGCAACAGTGGTGGTTATTTTCTGCGCTTCATCGGCAAAGATACCTTCCTTTTGAGCCAGGACGTCTGCGCCTGCCTGGTGAATCATGGCGTGATCGACAGACACAACCCAACATCAAAGCGTGACCTGCAAACCATTCAGGATTGCTTTAATGCCTGGCATCAGGAGACCGGCCTGTCACTGGCACAGCTCAGCCGCATTGCTGCCTGCTCCGTTGGCTAGATGCTCCGTTGGCTAGATAAGCTGTGAGAGCCAGGCTACTCCGACAACTAACAATGCCACGCCACTCAATCGACCACCGGTCGGACCGAACGGTGCCAGTTTCTCGAGCAGGACAAATACAGTTATCGCGGCTATCACAAGTAGGTTCATAACACCGCCAACAAACAAAAGCGCCATCAGCACCCAGCAGCAACCCACGCAATAAATACCGTGGCCAAACCC
>JBFKKS010000120.1:0-7403 GCA_041630955.1 Nevskiales bacterium | reverse complement strand
CAGGGCTGGTTGAGCTTACCGTTACACCGTCCTGGCTGGCCTGGCCACGAAATGGGCGAGGCACCAATCTGGATGTCGAGATCACCCTTTACGATGTATCAGGCAGCATCATTGCCAGCGACGACCCGCTGGATAACACCGATGCACAAATTAGTGTGAATGTGCCGGCGGGAGACTACTATCTGGGCATCACGGGTGTGGGCAATAGCCTGAGCCCCTATAGTGACTACAGTAGCCAGGGGCAGTATTTCATCAGCGGTAGCGTGCCAGTCGGTGGTGGTGGCGGTGACACGACACCACCGAACCCCAATCCCATGAGTTTTGCCGAACCGCCAGCGGCAAGCGGACAGACCAGCATGACGATGACGGCTACCACGGCAGTTGATGAGTCGGGCGGGGCTGTACAGTATTACTTCAGCTGCGTGGCCGGTGGCGCCGGTTGTACGGACAGTGGCTGGCAAGCCTCTACAAGTTATACCGCGAACGGGTTGGCGTCCGACACCAGCTATAGCTGGCGTGTGAGGGCCCGGGACGTCGCCGGCAATACCACGGCCGATTCGCCGTCGGCCTCGGCAACCACTGATCCCGATGTCAGTGCTCAACCCCCGGCAGCACCCAGCGGGCTGGTGGTGACGGATAACACGGACGGTACGGCGAGTATCAGTTGGACAGATAACAGTGACAACGAAACCGGCTTTGAAGTCGTACGTGAAACCTGGCATAGCAAGCGCAATCGCTGGCGTTCTACCACCCTCATTGCGACGACCGGAGAGAATGTGACTGACATCGTTGATGCCAGTGGTAACGGCTTATTCCGCTACCAGGTGCGGGCCGTGAATAGTGCCGGCGCATCGGCTTACACTCCCTGGGTTGAGGTGACCGTCACCACAGCCGGTGGTGGTGGCGGCGGCGGTAAAGGCGGTGGCGGTGGCGATGGCTGTAAGGGCGGCCCCAAGAAATGCGGATAAACCCTGTGTTGCGCTAAGCCAGAAAAAGCCCCGCTCCGGCGGGGCTTTTTTCATGCGGTTCCGGTCAGGCTTTGTTGAAAGCTGTTTTCAAACCATGACGGATTCGGCCACGCCGTTTATCTTTGTTTGAGCCGGGCGTTGTCGTGAACACCAGTGCATCGTCTTCAATGGGTGCGTAGCGAAGTATCGGGACATCTTTCACGTAGTCCTGCACGATTTTCCAGGGGCGGCTCCTGCCTTGTTTAGGCAGTTCGTTGATAGCCCGCCGTATATAGCCAGAATTTAGTCCGCCCAGCACGGTATCCTGCGTGCGACTGTTATGGCGGTCTATAGGCACCACCCGGGTATAGCCATTCTTATCCATGTATTTAAGCAGGCGGCAGACATACTCGCTGGCGATATCCGCCTTGAGAGTCCATGAGGCATTGGTGTAGCCAATCACGATCGCGGCATTCGGTACGTTCTCAACCAGTACGCCCTTATAGGTCAGGCAGTCATGCGGGGCTATTGTCCTGCCGTCGACTTCCATGTGGATGCCGCCCAGCAGGCGAATGTTCAGCCCGGTCGCCGTAACGATGATGTCGGCTTCCAGTTCTTCGCCGGATTTGAGCTTGATGCCCTTGCTGGTAAAGGCCTCGATGTGGTCGGTGACCACGGAGGCCTTGCCGCTGCGAATGGCCTTGAACAGATCCCCGTTAGGCACGACGCACAACCGTTCATCCCAGGGGTTGTAGGCGGGTGTGAAGTGGCGCATGTCAGCGTGCCTGCCGACCTGCTTGCGGACCATGCGCAGCAACAGGCGCTTGACTGCCTTGGGGCGGGAACGCGATGCCTGGTACATGAAGCGCTGCAATCCGATATTGCGGGCTCGCGACATGCGATAGACGACCATGCTGGGTAACAGTTTCTGCAGGCGTGACGACACCGGGTCGATGGCTGGCAGTGACATGATGTAGGTCGGTGATCGCTGCAGCATGGTGACATGCGCGGCCTTGCCAGCCATCGAGGGGACCAGCGTGATAGCGGTGGCACCGCTGCCGATGACGACGACCTTCTTGCCGCGGTAGTCGAGATCTTCCGGCCAGTGCTGGGGATGAATGATGTCGCCGCCGAAATTTTTCTCATCCGGGAAAGCTGGCCGGTAACCCTCATCGTAGTTGTAATAACCGGTACAACCGAGCAGGAAGTCACAGGTAAATAAAAGTTCTTCGCCGGTTTCTTTGCCCTCGCTTTCCCGTCTTGCTGTTACTGTCCATTGATTGTTGCTGCTCGACCAGCTCGCTGCCGTGACCTTGATGCCAAACCGGATGTGCTTGTCCACGCCATACTCTTCAGCTGTTTCACGCACATACTTCTTGATCGAGGGGCCGTCAGCCAGAATTTTTGGCTCGGTCCAGGGGCGAAAGTTGAATCCGAAGGTATACATATCGGAGTCCGAGCGTATACCCGGATATCTGAACAGGTCCCAGGTGCCACCAATGGCATCGCGTCGTTCCAGGATTGCGAAGGTTTTAGAGGGACACTTGCGCCTCAAATGGCAGGCCGCGCCTATGCCGGAAATACCGGCTCCCAGGATCAGTACATTAAGGTGTTCGGTCTTCATGGTCGGCCTTATGCTGAGTGAGGTGGCTTACCTGCTGTGCCGGGTGTTCGGAGGGTTCAGATTGGCTTGATGAATATGGAGACACGCAGCGATGCCCGCGTCAAATATAGTCAGTGCCTGATGTAACAGTATCAAATGAATTAATTTCTGTCACGGTAATGCCTCCGTGGAGAGGCGCGTGCCTGCCTGGAGGTTGGGATGTTTCCCAATTAGTGGTTAACGGCGCGCCAGGCCTAGGCCGGCTACGGCATGTTTGGCCATCAATTTCAGCACGGAGACATCCTGTAGTACCAGGGCACTGCTGCTTCGACTGATCAGTCCAAGCTCCTCGAGACGATCCAGTTCACTGGCCACAATTTCCTGGCGAGTGGCGCTGCGGCTAGCTATATCGGCATACGTGGGCGGGGGTGAAATCGTGACAGCCTTTTCTCCACGCCCATATTTTTCGCCCAGGCGGGCCAGCTCCAGCTGCACGCGGTAATTGGCCTGTAGCAGGCTGAGCTCCACTACACGCTCGGTCATCATTCTGACCATGCTTGTGAGCTCGCGCATCTCGGCAATGGCGACGCATGGGTGGCGTACAACCACATCGAGGAAATCGGTGCCTGGCATGGAGGCAATGATGGAATCCTCCAGTGCCACAACGTGTGCCGACCGCGGTTTTTCGTCGATCGCAGAATAATCCCCGAATACCTCGCCGGGGTGTAGTTCGCGCAGGGTCACTTCCTTGCCACCGCTGGTGAACACCGTGGCCTTGAGGCATCCGCTGGTAATGAACATCACATCATCGCTGATTTCGCCGCGACTCAGTACGGCGGTATTTGCGCTTATAGTGCGCCAGTGGCAATCGCTTGAGATGCGGTCAATGCTTGCCTGGTCAAGGTCGGCAAAGATGCGGATGCTGTTCAGGGTCTGTGCCTGTTGCTCCATTATTCTTTTCCTCTTCGGGTTACCAGCCTGACCGCATTGGTGGTAAGTAACCGTGTCTATTTTAGTTAAAAGCTAGTTCTATAGTGGCAGTTTTTCTATTGCAGTGATTCAGACACGAATTTTTCCAGATAATCCATCTGGTCGGCCAGTACATGGCGTCCTGACAAGGCTAACATCTCAGCGATATTGGGTGCGTATGGCACAGCCAGCAGTTGCATGTTCGCCTCATCCGGGGTGCGGCAACCTTTAACCTGGTTGCAATGGCGGCAACTGGTCACCACGTTGTGCCAGCAATGTTCGCCACCTCTTGAACGCGGCTGTACATGGTCGGTTGTCATGGATGACTCGCTCAGCTTGTGCCCACAGTACAGGCACAGGCCCCGATCTCTGGCAAATAGTCGCCTGCGGGTCAGTGGCAGGGTGCCCCCCTGCTCCCACACACGCGATTGATCATTAACCGCAATTATCGGCGATAGCTCAATGGACGAGCGCTGCCCGCTTTCACGGTTGGTGCCGCCACGAATCAGGATTCGCTCGTCTCCGGCCTCCCACAGCACCTTGTTTTCCATGTACAGGCACACTGCACGTCGCCAGTCGATCCAGTTGACAGGCAGGCCGCCGGCGCTGACTTTAAGAAGCATGGGCATGCGTTGTTGCATGGGCTATGTATATAAGCCCAATCGTGACGCAACGCAATAGCCCGATGCGGTTTGGTGTCAGGTTGCCCTGTGCCAAAGCAGGAGACTGGATCCATTCAAGAGTCTGGAATTGCTTGCTTGTGACACTGACAAATGAAACAGTTGACGCGCACAGAATGTGCGGATAGCTTAGTTGGCTCGCATCACTTATAACGGACAGAACCCATGCGTACAGATTGGAAAAAACTCATTATTGTTGCTGCCTTTTCCGCGGTGGCCGGTCAGGCTCAAGCCGGCGTTAGCGCTGCTGAAGCAGCCAAGCTGGGTGCTGAATTAACGCCGATCGGTGCGACCAAGGCGGGTAACGAGGCTGGCACGATACCCGAGTGGTCCAATGGGAGCATGTATCCCGCAGGGTCCCGCAAGCTTACGCCTCAGGACCTGGAAAATGCTCGATCCAAGTTTGAGGAAATGCGCAAGTCAGACCCCGCTCCTTTCAATAAATTGCTGGGCTATGTAGATAATTTCAGTCTGGAGAAATACCCGGAAATTTCTGCCCAGGTGGATTCCATAATCGAAAAGCTGCCTGCCAAGGAAAAGGCCCTCGCCAAGCAGCAGCGCGCTGAAGCAGGCAGTGCTGAAAAACCACTGGCGATCATCACCCGGGCCAATCTGGCGGAGTATGCGGATAAGTTGACGGACGGTCACAAGGCCCTGTTCGACAAGTACGACAGCTACAAGATGATCATCTATCCGACGTTGCGCACGGGCTTCTTCCCGCAGGAGATCTATGAAGCGACCAAGAAAAATGCCACCAGCGCCACTTTGGAAGGTACTGACAAGATAACCGGCGCGGTACTGGGTTACCCGTTTCCGATTCCCAAGAGCGGTGCAGAGGTCATCTGGAATCACAAGCTCAAGTTCCGCGGTTCGGCCGTTACCCGCTATAACAACCAGGCGATCGTCAAGCCTGACGGCAGCTACAAGATTTCCAAGCTGGTCGAAGACGTCAAGTTCAAGTACGGAAGCCTGACGGAGCGTGGTGATGGCAACCTGGACATCTTTGCCTATTACCTGTCAGAAGTTGTCGCCCCACCTCGCGTGGCCGGCCAGCTAACTTTGGTGCATGAGTTTGCCGGCACCGGTGTCACACGCAATGCCTGGATCTTCAACCCCGGCCTGGGGCGCGTTAATCGGGCGCCGGACGTATCTTTTGACACACCCTACATCGGTACCGATGGTGAGCAGTTCACCGATCAGGTCGATATGTTTAACGGCTCGCTGGAGCGTTACAACTGGAAGCTGGTGGGCGTGAAAGAGATGTACATTCCTTACAATTCCTATCTCATCAATACGCCGCTGATCAAATACGACGACATTATTCGCGCCGGGCATATCAACCAGAATCTGGCCCGTTATGAACTGCATCGTGTATGGATCGTCGAGGCGACCGTGGTCGAGGGGCAGCGCCACCAGTTGAAGAAGCGCGTGTTCTATATCGACGAGGACTCCTGGTCGATTGCCGTCGTTGACGGATATGACAACCGCGATCAGATGTGGAAGGTGCAGGAGGCCCAGCTGATCACGGCACCATTTGTGCCGACGGTAACCGGCGTGCCCGAGATCATCTATGACCTGCAGAGCAACCGCTACTTCATTACCGCACTGGTCAATGAAGACAAGATCACAGACTTCAAGGCCAACTTTGAAGACAAGAAATTTACCCCGGCTGCTTTAAAGCGGGCTTCTCGCAAGTAAGCAGCCTGGCTGACAACTGCCCTGGCCGGCGCTGCTGGCCAGGGCATTTTTTTGACCCAACCCGGCCAGTTGGACAGCCTATTTTCGGGCTGATAGGCTTGGGTTCGCTGCTTTCCGGCGAATTGGGGGGGATCATGTTAGGAAGGGCGCGGCCTTGGGCCGCCTGTTGTTTGATGCTGCTCATTTCAGTGTGTGCAGTGCCCTCACAAGCCGGAAGTTTTCCGGTTCCCACCAGGCAAGAGCAGTCGCGTTTACAAGCTGAATTACAGGCTGCGCGCTTTTTAACCCATGCCACCTTCGGGCCTAGCAGTGCCGATATCCAGTCGTTGGCAAATCAGATAGAAAAGCTTGGGCAAGTGCCCGCACTGGAGGCCTGGATCGACGAGCAGTTTGGCCTGCCCGGCAGTTATCATGAGCCACTCGCCAAGCAGATGATCAGCGATGCCGGTTACACCAGCCCGGTGGCAGATGGCGTGTCTACCTCCCGCTACAGGGATGACGCCTGGTGGCATACGGTACTCACAGCACCGGATCAATTGCGGCAGCGCATGGCCTGGGCCCTGTCGCAGATATTCGTAATCAGCCAGCACGGTGACGGTTTTAATAGCCGTGCCCTTGAGGACGCCACGGGAGAGCCGATGTACCTCGGCATCGTGCATTACTACGACATGCTGCTGGGCAATGCCTTTGGCAATTATCGAAGCCTGATTGGCGATGTCAGCTTGCATCCGGTTATGGGCGTGTTCCTTAGCCACGTGAATAACGCCAAGGCGACGGCGACCACAGAACCGGATGAGAACTATGGTCGTGAAGTTCAGCAGCTTTTCAGCATCGGCCTGTATGAACTTAAGGAAACCGGGGAAATAAAGGTCAACAAAAAAACCGGCGAGCCGATACCAACCTACGATAACGAGGATATTCGAAGCTTTGCCCGCGTGTTCACAGGCCTGCACTACGCCGGAGCCAATTTCGGCCAGAACAGGCGTAATTTCCATGCACCAATGGTGATGGCTGAGGACAAACACGACACCGAGGCGAAGACACTGCACAACGGGACTGTTCTGCCAGCAGGACAGTCCGGCATGGATGATATTAACGCGGCGCTGGACAACCTGTTTGCCCATGCCAACACCGGCCCGTTTATCGCACGCCTGCTGATTCAGCGTTTCATCAAGTCTAATCCCAGCAAAAACTATATTCGTGACGTGGCCCGCAGCTTCGCTGATAACGGTGCGGGGGTCAGGGGCGATTTCCGTTCCGTGCTCAAAACCATCCTTCTGCATACCGAGGCGCTCGACACCTATAACCTGAGGCTGATGAAAAAAACCAAAACCCTTGAGGTGAGCGGCAGTGGAACGGAGCACTCCCGGCTGTAGGAACCGGTACTGCGATATGCGGCCTTTTTGCGGGCCTTCAAGCCAACAACCGATCACCGGCAGGGTTACCTGGCCATCGGGGATATGTCCCGGTGGCTGAACCAGCAGGTGTATCGCGCGCACCACGTAT
>JBFKKS010000119.1:0-7429 GCA_041630955.1 Nevskiales bacterium | reverse complement strand
GACAAGGCCAGTCTGGATGACATTCTGACTATTCCGCTCGTAGATGCAGGCACGCTGGACGCGGTCACCATTCAGAAGGAGTTAGACAATAATGCCCAGGGTATTTTGGGCTATGTTGTACGCTGGATAGACATGGGTGTTGGCTGCTCCAAGGTGCCTGACATCAATGACGTCGGCTTAATGGAAGACCGCGCCACGTTACGTATATCCAGCCAGCATATCTGCAACTGGCTGCAGCACGGCGTCTGCACTGAAGAACAGGTAAAGGAAACTTTCAGACGCATGGCCGAGGTAGTCGATCGCCAGAACGCAGGTGACCCTGCCTACCAAAACATGGCTCCAGGCTGCGATGGCCTTGCTTACGAGGCTGCCTGCGCGCTGGTCTTCAAGGGCGCTGAACAGCCCAACGGCTATACCGAACCGCTTCTTCATGCCTTCCGTCGCAAGCTGAAAGGCAGCTAGACCAGCAAACAGGCCCGAATAGCCTGAAAAAGCCGGCCCATTAAATGTGGGTCGGCTTTTTTAATACACCAGGCCTGGTGTGAACTGCGGATTTACAAACTGAGTGGTTTTGCACTCAGGACGATGCCGTCTTTATCAGCGTACAGTGTGTAACCGGGGACCCAGTTAACCCCGGCAAAGCGTACCGGTATATCCTTTTGGCCGACGCCCTGCTTGTTGCTTTTAAGCGGGTGCGGTGCAAGTGCCTTGACGCCCACGCTGGTGGCCTCAATCTCATCCCGATCACGGATACAGCCATACACCAATACCCCCTGCCAATTGTTCTTCTCAGCAAGTACGGCCAGATTGCCACCGAGGAGTGCGCAGCGTAGCGACCCCCCTCCATCAACAACCAGAACACCACCCTGCCCGTCAGTTTCCAGCACATCACGCACCAGCGTGTTGTCCTCAAAAAGTTTCAGCGTAGTAATCGGACCACTGAAATCTGTCTTGGACCCGAAATCAAAGAAAACCGGTTCTGCGATTTGCAAGTCTTCCGAGTGCGCATCACAAAGATCAGTTGTGGCGTAGGTCATTAATCCATCCTCACGTGATTACCTAATGTTGATCGCCTAGCTGGGACGTAGCAGGCTGCAGGCAATAGCCCATAGAGCGAGGCCGATAAATGCGACCAGCGTCCAGCCCGGCAAGCTCAGCCCAAGAAAGCTGGCATCGATGATTGCACAACTGCCATCGCCTCTAAGAACGACCTCAAAAACCTCGCGCCATGGCATCATGCCAAGCAAAGTGTCCAGCGGCGGGCCACAGGCTGGCACCTGGTCCTCAGGCAGGCTCTGTAGCCAGACATGGCGACCGGCGATCACCGCGCCGCCGATTGATGCCAGCATCGCCAGCCCACCTGCCAACCAGCGACCCCAGGATTGCCCGCCTATAAGTATGCCCAGCAGGAATGCCAAACCAGCGGCTGCCATGGCAATACGCTGAAAAATACACATGGGGCAGGGTTCCAGATTCTGGAAATACTGCAAATAGTAGGCAAATGCCAGACCCGCCACACAAGCGAGGAAGCCCCATGCGAATCCCGCACGTCCCATTGGCATGATTACTGACATCTGGTTATCTACCCTTTTAAGCGCTACGAGCGTGCAACAAAGCGCGAAGTTTAATTAACTTGCCGGTTGCCTGCTCGTTTCAATATTACCTGTTACCACCCTGAGTGAGTTGGTAAGGATCAAGCAGTCTGCGTAAATCGACTTCACTCAGTCCGGTTTGTTCCAGTGCCACCTCCAATACCGGACGCCCCTGTGCATAGGCCTGTTTGGCTATGGCAGCGCCCTTGTCGTAGCCAATAACGGCATTGAGCGCGGTAACAAGTATCGGATTTCTATCCAGGGAGGATTGGAGTCTGTCATTATTGACCTTAAAGCCCTTGATAGCCCTGTCTGCCAGCAGCCGCGACACCTTAGATAGCAACTGGATGCTTTCAAGCAGGTTATGCGCAACCAGTGGCAGCGCTACGTTGAGTTGAAAATTACCGGATTGGCCGGCAATAGTAATCGTCGTGTCATTGCCTATCACCTGCATGCAGGCCATGACCGCGGATTCGGGAATAACCGGGTTTACCTTGCCGGGCATGATGGATGACCCGGGCTGCAGGGCCGGCAAACTGATCTCGCCCAGACCGGCAAGTGGGCCCGAGTTCATCCAGCGAAGGTCATTGGCAATCTTGCTGACCGAAACGGCGATTGTCTTCAACTGGCCTGATAGCTCCACTGCGGCATCCTGTGAAGCGAGGCTGGCGAAAAAATCCCCGCTCGCCCTGAAGTCGATTCGCGTACGCTTTTTCATGACGCGTGCAAATGCAGGACCAAAACCCGGGGGCGCGTTTACACCGCTGCCTACCGCCGTCCCTCCTTGGGCCAGGGCCTGTATTCGCGGCGCGCAAGACTCTATGCGTGAGATGCCCGTTCTGACCTGATGCGCCCAGCCACCCAGTTCCTGGCCCATTGTTATCGGCATGGCATCCATCAGGTGAGTACGACCCGTCTTGGTAACCTTTTCCAGCTTTTTGGCCTTACGCTCAATGGTCGTTGCCAGGTGTCGCAAAGCCGGGAGCAAGTCATACTTCAGAGCAAGGCAGGCACTGACGTGAATTGCGGTAGGTATGACGTCATTACTGCTCTGCCCCATATTGACATGGTCATTTGGGTGGACAGCTTTTCGCGCCGACCTGCTGGCCAGATGAGCGATTACCTCATTGGCGTTCATGTTGCTGCTGGTGCCAGAACCGGTCTGAAAGATGTCCACCGGGAACTGGTCATCGTGCTCTCCCTCTGCCACGGCCTCAGCCGCTTTCATGATGGCCCTGGCACGCCCCTTGTCAAGCAGGCCGAGATCAGTATTCACTTCTGCCGCGACTGCCTTGATCAGGCCTAATGCCTGAATAAATCGACGTGGCAGTGTTATGCCGCTTACCGGAAAGTTCTCCAGCGCGCGCTGGGTTTGCGCGCCCCATAGCGCGTCTGCTGGCACCTGCAGCGAGCCCATACTGTCCGTTTCTAAGCGAAAATTGCCCTTATTGGCCATCAACCTCTCCTATGAAAGCGGCATCCACGTCCACTGTAACGTCTGTCTGGGCTAGAATGCCCAATTCATTTTCCGCGAATCAACCTTAAAGTATGAAGCTTAGCTCTCTCAGTGCACTGTCTCCCATTGATGGCCGATACGCCGACAAGACATGGGATTTGCGTGAATTCTTCAGTGAATATGGACTGATGCGCTATCGCGTCATGGTAGAAATTCGCTGGTTACAGGCGCTCGCGGCACATGACGGTGTCCCAGAAGTCCCTAACCTGAGTGCAGAGGCCGCCACCGAACTGAATCAAATTATCGATGGCTTTGATGAGAGCGAAGCACAACGCATCAAAGCAATTGAAGACACCACCAATCACGATGTAAAGGCGGTAGAATATTACTTAAAAGAAAAGATTAGCAATAATAAAGAACTATCTAATATTAGTGAGTTTTTTCATTTTGCATGTACTTCTGAGGACATCAACAATCTGGCCCATGCTCTGATGCTGCGTGATGCACGCGCTAAGCATATCCTGCCGAACATGGATAAATTGCTTAAGGCGATCACTGCCCTGGCCCATATGCATGCTGATACACCAATGTTGTCACGCACGCACGGCCAGACTGCCTCGCCGACTACCCTCGGTAAGGAAATGGCAGTTTTCGCCCAGCGCCTGCGACGCCAGCGCGAACAACTGACCCGGGTTGAGCTTCTCGGCAAGATGAGCGGTGCTGTGGGTAACTACAATGCTCATCTGGCCGCCTATCCGGATGTTGATTGGCCTGCACTCAGTGAGTCGTTCATAAATGCGCTGGATATCAAGCTCAGTCCAGCTACTACCCAGATTGAACCCCACGATTACATTGCTGAATATTTCGGCGTACTAATCCGCTTCAATACCATCCTCATCGACATGTGTCGTGATGTATGGGGTTATATCTCACTTGGTTACTTCGGACAAAAGACGGTTGCTGGCGAGGTCGGCTCCTCCACCATGCCGCACAAGGTAAACCCGATTGACTTTGAAAATGCCGAGGGCAATTTGGGAATCGCCAATGCGGTACTCACCCACCTGAGTGAAAAATTACCGATTTCCAGATGGCAACGGGACCTGACTGATTCGACGGTGCTGCGCAATCTTGGAGTGGGCATTGCACACGGTGCAATTGCCTACTCTGCCGTACTTAAGGGTATCGGCAAACTGGAAGTTAACGAACAACGCATAGCCGCCGACCTCGATGCAAACTGGGAAGTACTCGGCGAAGCAATTCAGACGGTCATGCGCCGTCATGGCATTGAGCAGCCTTATGAGAAACTAAAGGAACTCACGCGAGGTCGTAAGGTAGATGCGGCAGCACTGGCCGAGTTCGTAAAGAGCCTCAAGCTGCCCGCTCAGACACGCAAGCGATTGCTGAACATGACCCCTGGCAGCTACATAGGTAATGCGCCTGACCAGGCAAGAAAATCCTGACCATAAGTAATTCGTATGGTGACTTCATGAATGAAAGCAGTACAGAACTGATCGAAGGCCGCGCCGCCTATCAAAACGCGGTTACTCAACTCATTCAACTCGCCAAACAGGATATTGCCCTCTACACGGTCCGTTTGCCTGCACTGGATTACGCAAATAGCGACACCATAGAGGCATTGCGTAATTGGTTGACAAGCGACCCTGGCCGTGGCGATTTCAGAATCCTGGTCAAGGATTCGCGTGCGGCCATGAGCGAGCCCAATGCACTGATCAATCTGGCCCTGAGGATGACGAGTTACGTGCACTTTCGTGATCTGCCCAAAAACATACTGCCAGTGGGGGACATGTTGATTGTGGATGGCAGACACCTTCTCAAACGCCCGCAATCCGATGCACGCACTGCTACTCTCTACCTGGACTTCCCTTTACAAGCTCACGAAGAACTAAAGCAGTTCAATCAATGGTGGGAGGAAGCAACACCTTCAGCCGAAATACGCAATCGAAACTTTTAACTAAGTAGCGATGAACGTCAGCGAAGCTATTCAGTCAAGAAGATCTATCAAGTACTTCGACCCCGCTCATCGGATGCCTGCATCCGTACGCACACGATTACTGTCACTCGCCCTGCTCTCACCTACCGCTTTCAATATCCAGAACTGGCGCTTTGTAGCTGTGGAGTCTCCCGCAGTGCGACAGGAAATACGCAAGGCAGCATGGGACCAACCCCAGATCACAGATGCATCGTTACTGCTGGTGCTCTGCATGGATTTGATGGCCTGGTCGCGCAGCCCGGAGCGGTACTGGCAACATGCGCCAGAAGATATACGTAACCAACTGGTGCCGGAAATCCGTGATTTCTATCGTGACGACGAGCAGTTACAACGCGATGAAGGCATGCGCTCCTGTGGAATCGCCGCGCAGAGCCTAATGCTCGCAGCCCAAGAGGCCGGATACGACTCCTGCGCACTCGACGGGTTTGATTTCAAGCGCGTTGCGCATTTAATACAGCTGCCGGATGACCATGAAATCTGCATGATCATCACGATAGGAAAGGCTCTACGACCGCCCTGGCCGCGCGCCGGCCAATTAAGCCTGGACGAAGTGTTCTTTGTTGATCATTTTCCAGGCAATGACAACTAAGCCTTGAAGCTTACTTGCGTGGCCCGCTCACATCGACTTGGCGTGCGGCCTCGCCTTCTATACGGATCTTGATGTCGTCACCTACCGCTGGAAGATGCGCCTTCATGCCGAAGGCGGAACGCTTAAGGCTGGCAGAAGCACCAAAGCCACAGGTGTACTTTTGATTCAGCGGGTGGGTCCCACAGGCAATTGAGTCAACATTCAAAACGACTGGTTTGGTAATGCCCAGCAGCGTCAGCTCTCCTTCGACAGTCGCGGTTGTTTTATCGTGTCGAATAATGCGCTTAGAGCGGTAGTGCAAGGTCGGAAAAGCAGTCGTATTAAAAAATTCCTTGCCGCGCAAATGGCTATCACGCTTGGCGTGGCCCGTATCGATGCTGTCAGACTGAATCACGACATCTAATGCAACAGGTTTGTCGCCATTCATTTCGATGTAACCCGCGGTCTGATTGAAGCGACCATGCATGAGGGAGAAACCCAGGTGGCTTACCCAGAAGCTGGGGTAGGTATGACTTGCATCCAACTCCATACGTTCAGTCGCGTTGACCGGCTGTAAACCCATGAACATACTGCAGCCGATCAATGTGCACCCAATAATTGATTTCGTACATCTGAACATAGTTATACACCTCTCTTCATAACCGCTTAATCACGGTCATATATCAAGTGACCGGTGGAATCACTTCTAGTTGCATGATGCTTGAACGCATTGCATCGGGAATCCTCATACTCTGTTGCTGTCGGAAATCAAACCACACAATACGCCCCATCGTAGTCGCCACCAATACGCCCGTTGCCTTATCATAAAAGGCCTGTGCGATCTGCATACTGGAATTGCCTATACGAACAGTACGACTGCCAATTTCCACCACTGCAGGATGGTGTAACTGACGAATGAACTGGCACTGGATTTCAGCCAGAACGGGGCCAGTCTCATTCCAGTTAAGCTGAATATCTTTAAATGGTTTTTCAAGATAACGGGTTCTCGCTTCCTCGGCATAGCGAAAATACTGCGCGTTGTTCACGTGCCCGAGGCGATCAACATCGCCCCATAAAACAGGCATTTCGCTCCAGTGCATAAAATCGCTGCGTTTTACATCAGTCATGTAACTTCCTTGTGTATATAGTTTTTACTGTGGCCCAATTTTAGTTTCCGAATTGTGCTGCGAACTTTTCAGACCAAGCACTTAGTCATTCAAACCCTTGTCAATACGCAGGCGTATGGTTAACAATGTAGCCATGAAAGACAAGAAGACGCTGAGTGCCGAAGACTGGGCCATGGCTGCTCTGGATGCAATCGCCGAAGATGGCGTCACGGCAGTTGCGGTTGAACCGTTAGCCCGCAAACTGGGCGTTACCAAGGGCAGCTTCTACTGGCATTTTGCCAATCGGGAGGCCCTGTTGGAAGCGGCGCTGCATCTGTGGGAAAAACAGGAAACCCAGGATGTTCTGACCCGTATTGGCGACGAACCCGATCCCCTCAGCCGTTTGCAACGTGTCTTCTACAAGGTCGATGCGAGTCACCGAACGAGTCGCCAGTATATGGCACTGGCCGCGGCCGCAGGTCACGACCCCATGATCCGAGCTGTTGTAACCCGGGTTTCAGAGGAACGTATGGCATTCATTTTTGACTGTTATCGCGCCCTTGGACTGGAAGAAGACGATGCGAGACGCTGGGCTGCCACCGCATATTCACTGTATCTTGGAATACTGCAATTCCGATGGGATTTGCCAGATGCCCTGCCTGCTGAAGCAGAATCACCGGCCTACCAGGCTTATAT
>JBFKKS010000118.1:0-7535 GCA_041630955.1 Nevskiales bacterium | reverse complement strand
CGTGTTTGGCATGACCTGGGTCATGAAATCATGCGCTTCCTGGAAGAGTTTGGGGTCATCAATGATGACTTCGCCAATATCGGTACGCAGGTAATCCCTTAGTGCACGGATGACAACATTACTTTCCTGGTAGACCAGGAACGGAGCAGGGCGCTGTTCAGCCGCTTGTTCAATTGCCGTCCATACCTGTATCAGGTAATCCAGATCCCATTGCAGCTCCTCGGTGCTGCGCCCGACACCGGCTGTCCTGGCAATCGCGCCCATTCCCTGTGGGATGTTGAGTTGCGACATGGCATCACGTAGTTGATTGCGATCCTCGCCTTCTATTCGGCGCGACACGCCGCCAGCCCGAGAATTATTGGGCATCAGCACCTGATAACGACCGGCCAGGCTGATCTGTGTGGTAAGTGCAGCGCCTTTATTGCCACGCTCATCTTTCTGAACCTGGACGATTAGTTCCTGACCTTCGTCCAGTACATCCTTGATGTTGACGCGCCCCTCTCCGGGGTCTTTCTTGAAGTGGCATCTGGCTACTTCTTTGAGGGGCAAAAAGCCGTGACGGCTTGCTCCGTAATCAACAAAGGCTGCTTCGAGGCTTGGCTCGATGCGGGTTATTCTGCCTTTGTAGACATTCGCTTTACGCTGTTCTCGATTCGGGGTTTCAATATCAAGGTCATAGAGTTTCTGACCATCTACGATCGCTACGCGCAGCTCTTCGGGCTGTGTAGCATTGATTAATATACGTTTCATTAAGAAGGGTCTCGCTAGGCGCTCGACCATAGCTTTCAGGCAGGGGGCAATGCAGCGCGGACCTATGGTCAGCGTTGTGTTTAGTCTGTATCGCAGAGTATGCGTTCATACATAAATGCCCAGCCGCTTGCTCAGCACAGGTGGGAGCGCGGATGTGTAATAGTTAGTCAGCCTTGCAGCCTGAGCAGTGTCAATCGATATTGGCAATAATCCCTTGTAAAATATGTATTTTCCGCGTCTTGCACAGGGATCAGGATAAATCCGGTCCAGGTTCATGAGGCGGTAATATTGCCCATTAATCGCCAACTGCTTTTGGCTGTCGATATACGGCCAGTAAACTACTTCAAGTAATGTGAACAGCTTCTAGCTAGTAAACTACTTTTCGTAACGTACTGACTTGTTAAATTTCAAATCTTTATCCAGGGCCGATACCCATGGAGTCGCTATTTTGCCACATAAATTCACTCAGGTGCGGTATCTGAGTATTTCACCCGAACAAGCTGGTCAGCGTGTAGACAATTTTTTGTTCAGGGAGCTGAAAAATGTGCCCCGTTCGCATGTTTACAGGCTGCTGCGAAGCGGCCAGGTTCGTGTTAACGGCGGCCGCGTCAAACCGACCCGCAAGTTGTTGGCAGGAGACGAGCTTAGGCTGCCCCCGGTTAGAGATGTGGCTGAGCGTATCAGCCAGCGAGTCCCAGATGAGGGGCGGCAGGAAATCACCAGCGCCATTATCCACGAGGATGATGGCATTATCGTACTGAATAAACCTGCGGGTTGGGCGGTGCATGCCGGCACTGGCATCCCTTATGGCATTATCGACGCACTCAGGCAGGCACGACCCGATATCCACTACCTGGAATTGGCCCACAGGCTGGACCGGGAAACCAGTGGCTGCTTGCTATTGGCCAAGAATCGCGATGTGCTCGAGCAGCTGCACGACGGCTTTCGCAATGATGGTCATGTAATTGGGCATCGCAAACACTACCTGGCATTACTGGCTGGTGAATGGCAGGGAGGCTCGCGAGACATCAATATTCCGCTGGTGAGTCAAAGGCTTGAATCGGGGGAGCGTATGGTTAAAACCGCGCTTCGTCCGGATGGCGAGGCGAGAAGGGCACACAGTGAGTTCATGCCACTAGATATTTTTACGGACTGCTCTTTGGTGGAGGTGCGCATCACGACAGGGCGCATGCACCAGATTCGGGTCCATGCAAAAGCACTTGGGCACCCGGTAATAGGTGATCGTAAATATGGGGAACGTAGCGCGAATTTACTGATGAGACGTATGGGGTTGAAACGCATGTTCCTACATGCACATAAAATCAGCATGAATTTAACCGGGCAGGAATTGCACTTTGAAGCACCCATGCCGCCCGAATTGTTAAGCCACCTGGAGAAACTAAGGCATGACCGCTGATTTCAAGCTGATCATATTCGATTGGGACGGAACTCTGATGGACTCCGCGCAGCATATTGTGACCAATATGCTGACAGCGATTGATGCACTGGGCTTGCCAAGCCGTAAACCCGAGCAGATCAGTGAGCTTATTGGTCTAGGCCTTAAAGACGCGTTTTCACGTTTATATGAAGATCTCGATCCTCGTGAAACGGCCGAACTCCTGATGCGTTACCGCCAGGGATACGCCCAGGTCAGTCAGGACAGCAGCATGCTCTTTGATGGTGTCGAGGAAACCTTGTCAGATTTGCGCGACGCTGGTTATCGATTGGCCGTAGCGACCGGCAAGAGCAGGGCAGGGCTGGAGCGTGCGCTGCGACATTCTGGCATACAGGACATGTTTGAATTAACCCGCTGCGCCGATGAATCCGCCGACAAACCACACCCTCAAATGTTGTTTGATATTCTAGCGCAACTTAACTGTGCCGCTGAAGGCGCGTTAATGATTGGTGATACAGAGTACGATATGCACATGGCGGCCAATGCGGAAGTGAAGGCGGTGGCGGTTGGCTGCGGCGTGCACACCCATGATCGACTACATGCGGCTGGCGCCTTGGAGATTTTGCCGGATGTGGCGGCTTTACCCACCTGGCTCGCTCAAAAGTAAGCAGTTCATTTGATTCAGCATCTTGCGGAATTACTTTCAGGAAGACCTATGCGAAACCGATTTCATCGTGCACTGACCGACTGTCTTTCAGGCATCAGGCTATACCAGTTTGCCCTTGGGACATTGCTGTTGCTGGGGTCCGGACTTAGCCAGGCTGATGACAGCTTCATCTGGTCGGTGGAAGGTAAACATAACCGGGTCTATATAGTGGGTTCGATGCATATGCTTCCCCCATCAGCCTACCCATTACCCCAGGCGATGAGCGATGCCTATCGCGACAGTAAGATTCTTGTTTTCGAAACAGATATAGGGGCGGTTAATAAGAGTGATAACCAGCGAACTCTGCTACAGGCGGGGACCTACCCACAAGGAGAGTCCCTAAGTAACAATTTGCCGGGCAAACAGTTGAAACAGTTCATCAATATAGCCGAGGAACTGAAAGTACCATTTGAGATGCTCAACCGTTATAGGCCATGGCTGGCAGCCCTGACACTGGAACTCAGTGCTTACATGAAACGGGGTTTCCAGCCGGATCTCGGAGTGGACCAGCACTTTTACCAGCGAGCGGTTAAGGACAACAAGACGATCATCACACTGGAAACCATTAGGGCACAGACCGCGTTCTTCACTGAGATGGATGATCGCATGTCCAATGATTATATGAGCATGACCCTGTACCACCTGCGCGATCCGGAAGACCTGCCAGACGATGTGCTGGAAATATGGCTGGACGGCGATCTCGGCGATATGGAGGACTATGTGGAGGATGCAGAGGACGACTACCCATTACTGTATAACCGGTTTCTACGAGACAGAAACAGGGCCTGGATGCCTACCATCCTGGAGCTACTCAAGGAGAAGCGCAACGCCATGGTCGTAGTCGGTGCATTGCATTTGCCCGGCAGGGACGGCGTATTAACTATGCTGCGTGAAGCGGGTTACACACCGAAACAACGCTGAGTCGAATCGCTGTCTGTGTGTTGGGTTCAGGGGCAGCCAATCCCCTTTCCGGCTAACATCTTACTTAGTGAAATCAAAGGCAACCCAATAATGGCAGTTGGGTCGTCGCTGGTTATCGCCTTGCATAGGCTTATGCCCAGGCCCTCAGCCTTGCAACTACCGGCGCAATCATAGGCGGGTTCAATGCGGAGATAACGCTCTATTTCGTCAGTGCTGATCTGTCTAAACTGTACGCGCGTCGTAACACATTCGATTTCGCTATTCTCTCCGGCGTCACTCATGACGCAAACCGCAGTAAAAAAAGACATGGCGCGTCCCGAGAGGCGCTGCAGTTGGGCTACGGCATTGGCATGGTTTCCCGGTTTTCCGAGAATTTCCCCATCACATTCAAGTACCTGGTCAGAACCTATTACAATAGCTTCAGGGTGCTCCCTGGCAACAACGAGTGCTTTTTCATGCGCCAGTCGCAGCGACAGTGCTCTAGCAGACTCATGCGGATTCCGCCCCTCATTGATATCGGGGCTACGGGTGTTAAACACCAGGCCCAGTCGGGACAGCAATTCACGTCGATAGGGTGAACCGGAGGCCAGGATAATAGGGCGGGATTGGGTTGAATCGGTACTCATAGGTCATCAAGGTTGCTGGGGCGGGCACAGATTACACCAGACTGGCCATCTACCTGCCGAGATTGGGTAAAAATAATGTCTGGTTCACCGTATAAATAGGATGAAATGATTGACTTTGGCGGGACCTCTCTCTATCATCCCGCCGCAATGTCTACCGGACTGCCACGTCAAATTCAGGTTATGCGCGGTCAGGGTGGTGAAAGACACTACTCGGGACGCCTTACGCTGGATGAACTACCCAGGATCAAATCCTGTGTGTTTGGAGAGCAGGCCAGTATTGAAGTGGACTTGACCCTCAATCGAGATCGTCGTGGTTGTAAGGCTCGGCCAAATATCCGCTTAAGACTGCAACTGCAGTGCCAGCGATGCATGGATGTTATGGACTGGGAGGCTGAGCTGTCTAATGAGTTGCAGCTGGTCAATGATGATGTTGATGCATGGGCAGAAGATCAGCAGGATGAGGCTTTTCTACTGCAAGATGGCGTGCTGGATGTGCCGGTATTAGTGGAAGATGAGATTATATTGGCCTTGCCAATCGCGCCGTTGCATGAAAACGACAGCGAATGTGGCAAGCAGGTTTTGAATAAATCGGTAACGGATGAAGAAGTGAGTAATCCTTTTGCCGTGCTGGCGGCATTAAAGCCGAAACATTGAATACGGGAAGATAGAGATGGCCGTACAAAAGAAACACGTAACACGCTCCAAGCGCGATATGCGTCGTTCACATGATGCTTTGGGCTCCGCCACGTTAAGCATTGACCCGACTACTGGTGAAACGCACCGCCGTCATCAGGTTACTGCTGATGGCTACTACCGTGGCCGACAGGTTATTACGCCCAAGCAAAGCTAATCTGCCCCCCGCAGATTAACCAGATACAAACCAGAACTTGATCGACCGTATGCGTCGACCGTTAACGCTCGCGCTTGATGCCATGAGTGGCGATCATGGATGCACTGTTGTTGTGCCCGCCGCGCTGCGTGCTTTAAGTGCACACCCGCATCTTGAGGTGATCCTGGTAGGCGATGAGCAGAAGCTCATTCCCATGCTCCAAAATTGCCCTGTGCGTTCACGAATTCGTGTGCACCACGCCACTCAAGTCGTCACGATGGATGACAAACCATCCAAGGCGCTACGCAACAAGAAAGATTCCTCCATGCGCGTGGCTATAAATCTCGTCAAGCAAGGTGAGGCGAGTGCGTGCGTCAGTGCAGGTAATACGGGAGCCTTGATGGCGACCGCCCGGTTTGTTCTTAAGACACTGCCGGGAGTGGATCGACCAGCAATCATTTCAGCAATGCCATCGGTTAATCGGCATACCTATATGCTTGATCTTGGCGCGAATGCAGCATGCAGTGCGGAGCAATTATTTGAGTTCGCGGTCATGGGATCGGTGCTGGTCACTGCCATGCATGGCGAGGCCTCTCCACGTATTGCACTCCTTAACATTGGCGAGGAAGAAATAAAGGGTAGTGAGGCGATCAAAGATGCCGCACGCCTGCTATCCGAAAGTGAGCTTAACTATATCGGTTTTGCAGAAGGGGATGACGTCTATCTCGGTGATGTGGATGTCGTGGTATGTGATGGCTTTGCTGGCAATGTGGCCCTGAAATCCAGCGAAGGTGTAGCGAAGCTGATCAGCCAGTATATGCGTGAAGAATTTAATCGCGCCTGGTACACGCGCATTATTGCGTTGGTATGCATGCCAGTATTGAATGCCATCAAAGGCCGGATTGACCCGGGCAATTACAATGGAGCCAGCCTGCTTGGCCTTAACGGGATTGTGATCAAGAGTCATGGCAGCGCCAATGAGTCTTCGTTTGCCAAGGCGATCGACATAGCAGTTGCGGAAGTCGAGAAGAATGTACCCGAAAGGATTAGCGGACTGGTGGGTACTGCCCTGGAAAAGGCCAAGCAGTCAGCATGCTCTAGCAGAACAGTGGTAGCGGCCGAAGAAAAGGCGTCTGATTAGTAGCCGGCCGCAGATTCAGGCTGAGGCACTACCTGACCAGGGTGTTCAGGTCGAAAATGGGCAGCAAGATAGCCAGCACTATCAGTAGAACCACGCCGCCCATGGTAAGAATAAGAACCGGTTCAAACACGCTCATAAGGGCGGATATTAACGTTTCTACCTCGCGCTCCTGATGTTGCGCTGCTCTTTCCAGCATGGTCCCCAACTCACCTGAAGACTCACCATTGGCGATGAGGTGCAGGGTTATGGGGGGAAATAATTTACCCGCAGAAAGAGCCTGGTGAATACTGCTGCCTTCTCTGACACGCTTGGCGGCGTTGTCGATAGCCTCCCGCATGGGCAGGTTGACGACAACCTGGGTGCAGATCCGAAGCGAGTCTAATACGGGAACCCCACTATTAACCAGTATGCTGAAGGTTCTTGTAAAACGGCCAGTGTTGATACCTCGTGTCGCACGACCAAGTAGAGGGAGTCTCAACAGAAAACGGTGAAAACGCCAGCGAATATGTTCCTGCTTGAGGGCAAAGCGCGCCACGACAGCGGCCAGAACCATTAGAACCAGAAGCCAGATGCCATAGTCCCGCAGGAAATCGCTGCTGGCGATCAAACCACGAGTTAGGGCTGGTAGTTCGGCATCAATGGAATCAAAAACCCCCACAACATCGGGTACGACTTTAGCCAGTAGTGCTACAACAACGCCTATTGCAACAATCGAGAGAATGGCAGGATAGAAAAGCGCGAGCTGAATTTTCTGGCGTAGAGTTTGCTGCGACTCGACATAGTCGGCCAGGCGTTCAAGCACACCATCCAGATGGCCAGAATGCTCACCCGCGGCGACCGTGGCACGGTAAATCTCGGGAAATACGCCAGGGAAATCGGCCAACGCCGATGCAAGGTCATGTCCCTCCAGTACTTTGGAGCGAATGCCGAGAACAATTTTCTGTGTCCGTGCACTTTCGGTTTGCTGAGAGGTCGCCTGTAAGGCTGATTCAAGAGGCAGGCCGGCGTGTACCAGCGTTGCGAGCTGGCGGGTAAACAGAGCCAGTTCAGTAACACTGAGAGACTGCCGCAGCCCGATTCTGAAGCCGCCGGCACGGCGTCCGCTGTCTTTGCCGACAACCTCGTTGACCTCAATGGGAACCAGACCCTGATCCCGCAGATTCTGT
>JBFKKS010000117.1:0-7601 GCA_041630955.1 Nevskiales bacterium | reverse complement strand
GAGGGAAATCGTGGCCGCGGGCTCGCCGTCAAAGTCCTGCGCGTTGAGTATGACCACCTCGCTGGCGTCGTTCTCATCGTCGTAGACGTGGGCCATAACCCAGCCATCATCCTCGTCCGCGTCATCCCGGCGCGGCACGAACACGGGCTCCTGAAAATGCCGATGGGCGCCCTCGCGGTGCTGCGTGACGCGTCCCGTCTCCAGGTCGTGCTTGCGCAGCCCGCCGGTGACAAGCCTCCTGCCCACCTCGGCGCTGTAGCCAAAGCGGTAGGGTTTGCCCGCACGGCGGTCGTCCAGGCGAGGGAATTCCTGCGGGTGCTCGTCCAGGCAGGTCTCGACGACCCGGGAGTGTGATGGATCGATAACCCAGCGCTCCAGCCGGGTACGGCCCTCATTGGGACCGTGACGGTCTGTGGCGAACATTCGCGGGTGTCGTATCACGTCCAACACGACGCAGCCGCTTTCATCCTCGAAGGCGTTGAGCGGGTGGAAAACGTAGCAGAGACTGACCTCGTGCCAGGTGACGTCGCCGGCGCCGCCGTCTCTGGGCAGCAGCCCGACACGGGCGCCGTAATCCGGGTTCCAGGTGTAGGGAAAAGGCATACCCTCGACCATGGCGTCCTCGTTCAGGGTGCAGGGCAGGTCGAGCAGGATGAAATAGTGCTCGGTGAACATGCAGTCGTGCACCATCGGCCGGCCCGGGGTGGGCACGTCCACGGTCTTCGTGACGTGGCCTTCAGCATCCACACGGACGTATTGAATGTGCTGCCACAGGGGGGAGTAGACGGCCGTATGCAGTTCCCCGGTGTCCGGATCCCGGTGCGGGTGGGCACTGAAGCCGCCGCTCAGTCCGCCCCCGAAATTCGTGCGCCCCAGCGTCTCGAGGTCATAGTCGAGCTCCACGGGTAGGCTGCCCGCTTCGACGATGGCCAGCGTCTTGCCGGCATGCCCGATAATATTGGTATTGGCCACCCCGCCGCCGAGGGACAATGGCGCCGCGGGACCCGTGACGGCCGGCCAGCCGATATGGTCGGTCAACTGATCGTCGCGCACGTAGCGTGCCCTGTACCACTCGGCCCTGCCGTCTCGTAGGCGCAGCCCGTGCACCATGCCGTTGCCCAGGAACCAGTGGTACAGGGCGGG
Source organism: Nevskiales bacterium (assembly GCA_041630955.1). Classification (GTDB taxonomy): domain Bacteria; phylum Pseudomonadota; class Gammaproteobacteria; order Nevskiales; family CAJXLF01; genus JBFKKS01. The sequence continues at coordinate 6,458 of JBFKKS010000117.1, read as the reverse complement.
GTCGGCATTCACGGGGTTGGGTCCGATGCGCAGTAACCGGCCGCACAACGCCCTGGGGATTTCACCGGTGACGGCGAGATCCTCGGCGGTCGTCTCCCCGTCGACGGGGCCGAAATTTCCCTGCAAATAGGGGTTGCTGCTCATATCCGGGGCCTCCTGCTGTTTCTCATTCCCGTTGCTGCCGTTCTTCGCCGCCATGGATCGGTACTCTCCGGACGCCTTCCGGCGTCGCCGCATCACGGGTTGTGCCGCGCGTTCCGCGTCGCCCGTCGGTCATGCATGACCGGAGGCCTGTGCAGACACCGCGTCAGTGCTGCCGCGTCATGGCTTTTGCTCTTCGGCAGCCCCGCTGGCGCTGCGCTGCGCGGTGCCGGCTGCGGCTGCTGACGGGTCTGCATTGACTCCCACCGGGGCTGCCGGCGGTGTCAGCTTGCCGATACCCTTGAGCCGGTCTCGTGGATTGATCAGCGCGGGTCGGCCGAGGAGCAGGTTGTTCGGATAGATCACCGCCTCGCGATCTTCCGTCACCAGCTTGGTGCTCAACAGCGTGATATCGGCAATGTACCCCTCCACGTAATTGTCGGCCTCGAAAACGCGGATGAAGTTGCCGCGCCGGTACGACGGGTGCAGCACGAGGATGAAATACGCCGTGACGTTGCTGAGAATCGACCAGCTGGCAAACAGTGCAATACCTGTCAGGGTGATGATCGAGGTGGTAATCAGCAGCAGCCCGCTGAAATCAAATCCCCAGATAACCAGCAGTGCAGCAGCCGTGATGATGCCGCTGATGATGCGCACCACGCGAAGCGCCTTGGGGGCGGTGTCCGACTTGAATTTACCGCGCGTGATGCCTTTCTGTATAACCGGGAAGACGATGCGGATGATCAGTACATAAAGCACGAGTGCTGCCGCCGAGGCGGCCGCCTGGATGCTGTATTGGCTTATCCACATTGCGGTGGGTTCTGGTATTCCCCAATCCATGTCCTTTACTGTCCTGTTGAATAATGGGCCGCGATTGTACCCTTCTGGATGCGTTTTGCTGATCGGCCTGTAGCGAATATTGAACCTGTCATGCAGGTAAAGCGTCGTTCATTGAACGCCTGTCGGAGCGCTGTTACTGAAACCGACCCATGCAATCCGCTGCACCCTCCCATAACTGGGGAGGGCACGCGGAAACCGGATTTTAGGCCTTAATCGCTGCGACTGGTGACTTCCAGCAGGTGATAGCCGAACTGGGTCTTGACCGGACCCTGCACGGTATTAACCGGAGCACTGAATACCACCTTGTCGAATTCGGGCACCATGGCGCCCGGGCCGAAACTGCCTAGGTCGCCACCGCTACGCCCGGATGGGCAAGTAGAGTGTTGCCTGGCAAGGTCAGCGAAGTCGCTGCCGTTTTCGATCTGGTCCTTGAGTTGCTGGCACTGGTCTTCCGTGTCGACAAGAATATGGCGGGCGCTGGCTTTGGGCATGGGTTTTCTCCTTAGGAAATCAAACAGGCGCATGGCGTAACTGGGCAGGGATGGATGCTAATTGTAGCCGATCACGTTAGCCCGCCTATGAGTTGAAGTAGGCAAAGACTTCTTTACTGGTCATTTGCCGGGTGGTATTGGCAAAGCTGTAAAACTGCGGCTTCTCGTCGATAAAGACCTCATGGTCAAAGACGAAGCCGTCGAGGTCGCCGAACAACCCGGCGGCCATGAACATCTGCCCACTTGCTCTGAGGCGATAGAACAGCGCTGATCCGCATCGCTTGCAGAAGCCGCGCTCGGCCCAGTCTGACGACTGATATACCCCGATGTTTTCCTCGTCACTAAACTGCACATCATGGCCACAATCAACGGTCTGCATTGGGCTACTGGTCCACTGGCGACATTGCGAGCAATGACAGGCGCCGATGCTGGGTTTTACTTCATGGGCAGTGACCTGCACAGCCCCGCACAAACATTGGCCGTGGATGGTTTTAGAATCAGGCATGGTGTTTTCCTATTCAGTCACTAGAGTTTCAACTCACGGGCAATCATATTCTTCTGTAATTCAGTCGTGCCGCCCGCGTAGAGTGAAAGCGGTGCGCCCTGGTAAAGGTGGGCAATTTCGTTTTCCCGGAAATAGCCACGGCCACCATAAATGCGCATGGCGCTCTGCACGATTTCCTGCATTTTTTCCGCACACCAGGCCTTGGCCATGCAGATTTTCAAGGCCGACATCTCGCCGCTGGCGGCTGAGGCAATCGCGTCTTCGGTTAGCAGTTCCATGGTTCTGAGCGTGGTGGCCATATCCACCAGCCGGTGTTGTATAGCCTGATGTTGGGCGATTTTCTGGCCGAACTGCTCACGCTCACGGGCGAAATCCGCGGCCAGGTCATAGGCGCGCCGGGCACCTGCGGTGGAAGAGATGGCCACCGACAATCTCTCCAGGCCACCGGCAAGGCGCAGGGCCATGAAGGCTTTGCCGGCGGCTGCGGGGCCACCCAGTATTCGCTCAGCCGGCAGCCGAATATTGTTCATGGTGATGCGGCAGGAAGGCTGGGCATTGGCGCTGAGTTTTGGCATGGGCTCAACCGTCAGTCCCTCGGCGTTCGTCGGCAGTTCCACGATGCTCAGACTGCGTGGCTCAATGTCATCACCAAACTCACGGCAGATGAGCAGGATGCTGTCGGCCACGGATGAGCCGGTGATGAACTGCTTGTTGCCCGACACGATGATGTCATTACCATCACGCGAGAAGCCCGATTCAATGGCACTGACGTCGGAGCCGGCCTGCGGTTCGGTCATGGCAAAGGCCAGCAGTGTCTCGCCGCGCGCCAACCCGCCCAGCAGGCGGTCTTTCTGTTCCCTGGTTCCCAGCAGGGAAATACATAAGCCGCAGAAAACAGCGGACACGAGGTATACCGAAGAAATAACCGGGCTACGGTAAGACAGCGCATCGATGGCCTGCGACAACTGGCGGATGTCAGCCGGGTTGAAGTTCTGGTCGGTCAGAAAGCCCAGCTCGTAAAAGCCGCCCTCGGCCAGCAATTGACTGGCACGACGGTTCAGGCTGGCTGGATCGGCCTGCTCCAGGTCAGGGCCAAATTCCTCGTGAATGCGTTCAATGAGTGTTATCGCTGCGTCCTGGTTCATGTTGGTTCCCGACTATTTGCTCCGCACAGCATACGCGCCGGGCAGACAAAAAAAAGCCCGGCAGTAACCGGGCTTTTTCATTCATCTTCTGTACTAGAACGGTGTGCCCGCATTGGGATCGACGGGTGCGCATTCCCCGCCAATGCCGGGCACTTCATTGGGGGCGCAAAGCAAGCCGGCTTCTTCGCCTGGTTCTTCAGGCGCGTCTGCCTCGCCACCCCCACCGCCGGGGTAAACGCAGCGGACCCTGGCGCTGGCGCAGGCACCGTAACCCTCACCCAGGTCTTCGACCTCGGAGAGCGGAATGACCGGTAGCCTGATATGCGAGGGTTTTTCAGCGCTGTGATGTAGCGAGGCAATCGCAGGTGCGGATTTGGTGAAATAAATCCAGTCGTTGTCATCCAGTGCGGGAGAGTGAATCTTCACCGCGAGTTGATGCCCGGCACGGAATACATGGCCGACCGGAAAGATTTCCACCAGGTATTCATAAACCTTGTCGGCCTGGATGAAGTCGGGCACCGGCCCGTCGTGTGGACGGAAAGGTCGATAGATTTCGCCTTCGCTGGTGTAGTCTGAACGCAGCGGATCGATAGCACGGTGGGCAGCACGTAGCAGGCCGCGCTGCAGGTAGGTATGCGCGCCATCGGGACCGATATCCAGTAATTGGATCTGGATTTCGAAATCGACCGGCACCGGTAACGGCAGCGGGTTTTCGGCGGGCAGTGCCTGCATGAACAGCTTGGCGGTCACAGGGCCTGCGATGACCATGTCTTCCTCAAGGGGGGCACTGGTGAACATCGCCTCATCGGGGCCATTGACGCTGGTGATCTCACCAAAGCTGTTGACGCCGGCCTGGTAGATGTAGAACTGGCGATGTGAGCCGTGGAAGTAGGTGGTATGGCTGGCTTCTTCGGTTGGCTTGTCTGTTCCCACCGCGGCGCCGCCCTGCAGGTAGTAGTTAGTCCAGCGGGTTTCGGGCAGGGGAAAATCACTGCTGTTAATCTCGCCGTTGGAACGCTCTGGCCCCTCTGCATGCTTGGTGGTGACTTCCAGCAGTACGCGTACCGATTCGGTTTGCTCGGTCGGGTTAACAAACGGGTTGGGCTTGCCCAGTAGCCAGTAATCCAGCCAGGCCTTGCGTTCGGCGATGGTTTCCACCGTCTGTGACTGCGAGTCGTGGTTGCCATTGAGCAGTACCAGGCGGCGTGGAATGTCACTGCTCAGGTGGTCATAGACGTTTGGCGCGCCACGTGGCCCAACCTGCTCGTCCTGGTAGGAATGCGTAATATGCGTGGGGACCTTGATCTGGTCGACCAGGTTGACGACGGAGCGGCTGCGGAACCATTCCCCGTCCCAGTCCTGGATGCCGTTGAGTATCGGATCCTGCATCACCGTGCGCGAACGGGCCGCCTGGTTGCGCAGGCACTGGCGATCGCCATTGTCGGCCAGCCAGCCAGCCAGGCTGCCGCCGAGTATGTCATACGCCACTCGTACGGCACCGGTCCATAGTACTGGGAAACCGTAATTGCTGACGCCGCCGGGATACACCGTATCGCGGTACAGGTCGCCGATCAGGCCGGAAGAGGACAGCACGCGCAGGTGGGGTGGCTGACGTGCGGCGATCATGGTCGCAGTGATGCCGGAATAGCTGTGACCGAACAGGCCGACATCGCCATTCGACCAGTCCTGTGCGGCAGCCCATTCGATCAGGTGGTAGCCGTCCCAGGCCGATACGTCAGAGAAGAGGTCGAACTCTCCCGAGGAGCAACCGGTGCCGCGGACACTGGCCACAATGGAAACATAGCTGTCCTCATAATATTTACCGTGCGCCGCACGGGTACCGCCCTGCAGTGGAAAGGGGATGCCGGTGGCGGCATACATATCACCGGCGACCGTTGAGCCATCTGAGGAACCCGACTCATAACCTGACATCTCTACGACAGTGGGATAGCGCTTGCCCGGCTGATAATTGGCTGGCAGCTTGATATTGACCGCGATCAGCGTGCCGTCAGGCATTTCCACGTAATGATTCGGTCCGATGACAGGGCTCAGACTGCTATATCCGAGCGCAGGAAAGATAAAGTGGCAGAAACCCTCGGCGCGTTCGGCATCCAGCTGGCTGCCCTGGTCAATACAGTCTTGCAGAGAAAAGGGCGGTGCCTGGTTAAGCTGGCCAAAGAGTTCTTCGCAGAAACCCACACCTTCGGCCTGATCAAAAGCATTGGCAATGGCGACGCAATCGGCTTTCAGAAAGCTGGTCGGACCATACTCTCCCTTGCTGGTGTCGAGGGTGCCACCGGCGCTTGGCTGGTACGATCTGGAATTATCCGTCTGTCGTGTATCAGTCGCGTTATCCCCGCATGCTGACAGGGTAAACAGGATAAGTAACAGGCAGGCTTTTAGGGCATATTGGCGCATCGTCTCCTCCTCGAGCGATGAGTACTTAAATAAAAGACGGCCCGAGGATTGCTCCTCGGGCCGAATAGGCCTTGGACAGGCCTAGGGGACCGGTTCAGCCGTCGCGAATGCCGCGCCAGGCTTCTGGTTGCGTGGTTGCCCCGCCGCCGACAGGCGACGCGTCGAATAGATTCTGGGACTCTCCCCTGCCTCGTATGCTGTTATTAAAATTGCAGTCAATTTGCTTGGCTCTCTTAGTTATCAATTTACCAAGTAGACTATTCTTATGGGCCAACTATAGCTGATGCTCGGCAAGAATTAAACGGTTGTTTAAAAAAATCATGTAGTAATTATTACTGAGTTGTCGTATTTTGGTTTCTTACTCAAGGACGAATAAAACGAGCCGATTTTGAAGGAAGCACATGCTTTTATCAGCAAGCTTTATCGCGCAGGGGCGGATGTGCGGGCAGCTGACTATCAGGCGTGGGCCCTGCAGGAACTCAATGCATTGATTCCCTTTGATGCAGCCATCTGGGGCACGGGTAATGCCAAGCGAGGTAGGTTCCATAGCATCACCGTAAGAGGTGTACCAGACACTTTTGCTCGTGCGTTGGAGCAAACGCGTGACATGAATCCCATATTCCAGGCGGTATCGAACCAGGTCGGCAAACCGGTACGCATGGAAGACAAGTTACCTGATGCCGAGTTCTATCAATCCGAACTGTACAAGCAGTGTTTCAACCAGTTTGGTATCGAGCGCTTGCTTGCTACCAGCCAGCTCGACGGGCGCAGTGGCCTGTATACCCTGATCACCCTGTACCGATTTGACCGTGATCAGGTTTTCACGGACGCAGAGCGCGAGGTACAGGCACTCGCCAGTTATCACATGGTTGAGGCCTATTCGCATGTTTTCTTTCTGCATCTGAATCGCCCCATTAG
>JBFKKS010000116.1:0-7602 GCA_041630955.1 Nevskiales bacterium | reverse complement strand
GTATTGGTCGCCCCGGCCGGTGCCGGATAGGACTTGCCCTTCTTGACCTTGGAATTCTTTGGCAGGGTAAATTCAGCCATTCTTCAAATCTCCGTGCGCTTCTAGTAGACGCGGGCTTTAGGCGGTACGACTTCAACTTCGTCGGTGAGCGTGTACATGTGGACTGGACGGTAGTCGAGCTTCACTTCCTTGGCACCGGTGCGCCAGGCCATGGTGTGTTTCATCCAGTTGTCATCATCCCGGTCCGGATAGTCCTCGCGAGCCTGGGCGCCGCGGCTTTCCTTGCGGTTTTCCGCGCCGACAATCGTCACCAGCGCCTGACCTAGCAGATTGTCCAGTTCCAGTGTCTCGACCAGATCGGTATTCCAGATCATGGATGTATCAGCAACCGAAACATCCTCAAAGCTGTCGATCACCCCATGCAGTTTCTGTATACCCTCCTGCAACACTTCACCGGTACGGAACACCGCACAGTTGCCCTGCATGGTCTTCTGCATGTTCAGGCGAATCTCAGCAGTTGAAGTGCTGCCCTTGGCGTGGCGCAGTCCGTCTAGACGGTCGAGAATTTTCTCTTCGGCTTCCTTGGGGACTTCTGCCACATTCGCGCCCGGCTTGATGATCTCGGCAGCATGCAGGGCAGCTGCCCGGCCGAATACGACCAGATCCAGCAGGGAGTTGGAACCGAGACGATTGGCGCCATGCACCGATACACAGGCATTTTCGCCAATCGCCATAAGCCCCGGCACGATGGCTTCGGGGTCGCCGCCAGCCATGCTCAGCACTTCGCCCTTGAAGTTGGTTGGCGTACCGCCCATGTTGTAGTGCACGGTCGGCAGAACCGGGATCGGTTCCTTGGTGACGTCGACTCCAGCGAAAATATGAGCTGTCTCGGAAATGCCCGGCAGGCGTTCAGCCAGCACTTCAGGCCCCAGGTGTTCCAGATGCAGATGAATATGATCACCTTCGGCACCCACACCCCTGCCCTCGCGAATCTCTACCGACATGGAACGGGACACCACGTCACGGGAAGCAAGATCCTTGGCGTTGGGTGCATAACGCTCCATAAAGCGTTCGCCCTGTGAGTTCGTCAGGTAACCGCCCTCACCTCGGGCTCCCTCGGTAATCAAACAGCCTGAGCCATATATGCCGGTGGGATGGAACTGCACAAACTCCATATCCTGTGCAGGAAGACCTGCACGCAATGCCATCGCTGCACCATCGCCTGTACAGGTGTGTGCCGATGTGCAGGAAAAGAAGGCACGACCGTAACCGCCGCAGGCCAATATTGTTTGCTGGGCACGGAAGCGATGCAGTTTCCCGGTAGCCAGATCCCAGGCCATCACGCCCAGACAACGTCCATCCGGACTCATGTACAGGTCAACAGCAAAGTATTCGATGAAGAATTCGGCCTTGTTCTTCAGTGCCTGCTGATACAGGGCATGCAACATCGCATGTCCGGTACGGTCAGCGGCGGCACAGGTGCGCTGTGCGGTGCCTTCACCGTAATTGGTCGTCATACCGCCGAAGGGGCGCTGATAAATCTTGCCATCCTCAGTTCGCGAAAACGGCACACCGTCGTGTTCTAACTCGATGATGGCCGGAATGGCCTCGCGACACATGTATTCGATGGCATCCTGGTCACCCAACCAGTCCGACCCCTTTACGGTGTCATACATATGCCAGCGCCAGTCATCCTCACCCATATTACCCAACGCGGCAGACACGCCACCCTGCGCTGCCACCGTATGAGAGCGCGTAGGAAAAACTTTGGTTACACAGGCGGTCGATAAACCGGCTTCAGACAGGCCGCGCACGGCACGCAGGCCAGCACCACCGGCGCCCACAACAACCACGTCGTAGACGTGGTCGATAATTTCATAAGACTGGGCCACGCTCAGCCTCCCAGGGATATTTTGAGTACGGAGAAAATCGCAACAGTTGCCAAGGCAACGTGCGCGAACTTGATCAAGACCAGAGTGCAGATTTTAAGAAATTCTGCGTGCACGTAGTCTTCAACGACAACTTGCAGGCCCAGCTGTGAATGGTGAAATAATGCGGCCAGAAACAGGATCAGTCCAACGGCATTCAGTGGCGCTGCAATCCATGCCAGTACGGCTTCTCGCTCAGCGCCGGCCAGACCCGCAATGGAAAACACGAACCAGAGCGTTAATGGCACCAACGCAACGGCAGTCAGCCGCTGCCACCACCAATGTTCAACACCTTCCTTGGCTGAGCCCAGACCACGAGCCTGACTCAGCGGGGAACGTAAACTCATTATGACTCTCCGAATTTTGTATTCGTTAGCTTGGCTAAACCCGCTACAGGCAGGCCAGCGCCCATGCAGCAACAGTCAGGATGACGGATGCCGCAACCATGACATACCCACTCCTGTAAACCTGCTCAATCTCCAGCCCTTTACCGGCATCCCAAATCAGGTGTCTGACCCCATTACACAGGTGATAGAACAACCCGTAACTCCAGCCCAGCAGACACAGAATCCCGAACCAGCTTTTCAGAATGGCGTCAGCGCAAGCGTAGGCTTCTTCCCCGGAGGCAAGCGCCACCAGCCATCCAGCCAAAAGTACGGTTCCCAAAGAAAGGAACACACCGGTGGCGCGATGCAGGATAGAAAGTATGGATGTGAGCTGTGGACGGTAGATTTGCAAATGCGGCGATAGCGGTCGGTTGTCCGATGATGCGCTCATTGATGTCTACCCTTAAATTTAGTGACGATGGCCTGACGGCCCGATCAACCGTTACAGACTAAAAATCTATGCAACGGCCCTTTTTCTCCCAATCGCCATAACGAGTGGGTTCCGGTCCCTTGGGCCCACCATACTCCACTACACCAGCATCGTTAAGGTCGTCTTGCCCAGATGCGTCTGCAGCCTGAGCATCTGGTTGTGATTCCTCACGCGCAGAGACAGGCTTGTAGATCTCGGCGATCTCAGCAAGTGTTTTAGGTGGCGTATCCTCGTTCATGACCGCGGCATTATCGCAAAAAGACCACAGCTACGTAAGCGTTACCGATCGGTTAGTGAGAAAATAGTTACCAATGCCTTACCCTGTGCACCGTATCCACAAATGAGTCATCATTGTATAAACCATGAATAGCCTATTGAATTGGCAAGATTTTCTGAAACAGGCCGGTCTTCCAGAAAATGCCGTCTGCCTGACCTACCCCCACCAGACCTTTTCGCTTGTTCGCGTCACGGGCACCGACGCAGAAAGCTTCCTGCATGCGCAATTCAGCAACTCCGTTACTGGCCTGCAGGCAGGGGATGTGCGTTTTGCCGCGTGGTGTAATGCCAAGGGAAGAGTGTGGACGCTGGTTCGATACTGGAGACATGGCGATGCCATCCTCCTGCGCATGCCGACTGATCAGGTGGAAGCCACGCTCAAGCGTCTGCGCATGTTTGTGCTGCGCAGTAACGTCGTATTCGAGACACTTGACTGGCACGTAGTGCAATTCATCGGGCCGGGAGCAGAACTGGCAGCCCAGCAAGTTGTTACACAAGCCGGCGAGGATACATTCAACATCGCCCTGCCAGCTGCATGGGCACTGCAGGAGGTCTGGTGCGCATCACAACTGAACTGCGACCTGCCCCGTCTACCCAGCGACCTTGAAGCCCTGCCGCGTATTATTGCCGGCATTCCTGAAGTCTTCGCCTGCAAGCGTGAAGAATGGATTCCGCAGATGCTTAATCTGGACAAGCTGAACGGCATCGACTTAAAAAAAGGCTGCTACCCCGGACAGGAAATTGTCGCCAAATTGCATTACAAGGGCGGGCTGAAACAGCGACTGTTCATCGCCACCGTTACAGGCAGCCAGACTGCCAATGACCAGTCAAAAGACGTGACTGATTCGGATGGCCGAAAAGCAGGCATGGTTGTGGAATCGGCTTTACTCGGCTCACAGCGCTGGCTTGCCGCTGTCATCCGGCTGGACTCCGCTGAAAATGAACTTTTTCTCGGCGCTCTTCCCATCACGATCAGATAAACCAGGCACTGACTCGAACGATATGAAAGCCATCACCACCAGTGGTTGGGGGCTCAAGCCCCAGCTTGTAATAGAAAACCGTCCTTCGCCTGCACCAGGCCCGGACGATGTGTTGGTCAGGGTCCATGCGGCATCTGTGAATCCCAAGGACTGGAAACTCAACTTAACGGCTTCAATATTGGCGACGCCTTTGCTCAGGCAACGAATCCGCCCACTGTTTGGCGATGACCTGGCCGGCGATGTTATTGGCGTCGGAGCCAATGTGAAGGATTTTAAGGTATGCGACAAGGTCTACGGTATGGACATGCGCCTCAGGACAGCGTCACTGGCTGAAGAGGCCGTCATTCATCAGAACTGTATCGCCCCCATGCCGAACAACCTGTCTTATAAAGAAGCAGCCGCAATGCCGCTTGCCGCCCTCACCGCCTTACAGGGCTTGCGGCTTGGCAATACACAGGAAGGCACCAATGTATTGCTCATTGGCGCATCCGGCGGGGTTGGCACTTACGCGGTACAGATTGCCAAGGCCTTGGGCGCCAGGGTAACGGCAGTGTGTAGTGGCCGTAACACCGAACTCGTCAAAGAACTTGGCGCTGATAAAACCATTGATTACACAGTGGATGATTTTCGAGAATCAGCGGGGCCGTTCGACGTTGTGTTTGATATCGCCTCTTACGATACCCCCAGAAGCTGCTCGAAACTGATGGGCGACCAAGGCATATTCATTTCGACATTCGGACATGCTCCAGGCTTAGTCAGCACCGCTCTGCCGCTTAACAGGCGCGTCAAGAACGTGACCGTAAAATCACGAAGAAAGGACCTGGAAACATTAAAATCAATGGCCGAAAGTGGTCTATTACGCAGCATAATCGATAGCGAGTTCCCGCTAGAGAAAAGCCAGGCTGCTTATGAGCGAAGCCGGACGGGTCGCGCGCAAGGCAAGATCGTCATTATCGTAAGGCAAGAAACGGCCTGACCAGCAGATAAATGCAGGCAGCGTCAGCCACTGATCTCTGGCCACCAGCTGAACCGCTTGTCAGCCTGTAATGTACTGGGCAACCAACCGCAGAATTTCGTCGCCGTAAGCAGCCAGTTTCTTCTCGCCAATACCCGATACTCCGCCCAGCGCCACGATACTGCCTGGCCGTGTCTTAGTGATAGCCGCCAGCGTCGCGTCATGAAAGATGACATAAGGCGGCACTCCCAGATCCTCGGCAGTTTCTTTTCGCCACAGGCGCAGACCCTCGAACAAATTCTCGTCCTCGGTGCTGACCAGTTCCTGGCGACCCACTTTCAGCTTGTTGCGTGACTGCTTCTGCGAAGGCTCGCGCAGTTGCAACGGGCGCTCACCGCGCAGCACTTCTCGCGCCCCCTCCCCCAGCTGTAAGCCGCCGAAACCGGCGATATCCACGTTGACCAGGCCCATTGCCACCAGCTGACGGAATATGGCACTCCACTGGGATTTGTTGAATTCAGACCCGCAGCCAAAGGTCGGCAGTTCCTGATGGCTGAACTGGCCTACCTTGTCCGTTTCGTTTCCTAAAAGAACATCAATGAGGTGAGCAACACCAAAGCGCTGCCCGGTTCGATAGGCCGCTGACAAGGCCTTCTGCGCAGCCACTGTCCCGTCAAAGGTCACGGGGGGCGCCAGGCAGGTATCGCAGTTGCCGCAGGGATCGGGCAATTCGTCACCGAAATAGCGCAATAGCGTCTGGCGTCTGCATGAAGTCACTTCGCAGAGCCCCAGCAAGGCATCAAGCTTGCGTCGCTCCAGCAGACGGCGTTCCTGGGAGGCTTCACCGTTGTCCAGCATCTGGCTACGGCGCACCATGTCCTGCAAGCCGTACAGCATAAGTACTTCGGCTGGTGCGCCATCACGACCGGCGCGACCAGTTTCCTGGTAATAGGATTCGATGGAGCTTGGCATATCAAGGTGTGCAACGAATCGAATGTCTGGTTTGTCGATGCCCATGCCAAAGGCCACCGTGGCACACATCACCAACCCGTCCTCATTCAGAAAGCGTTGCTGATGAAAGGCGCGATCTTCCGATGACAGGCCGGCGTGATAAGGCAAAGCAGGCACGCCGTTTTCATTAAGCCAGGCGGCCATACTGTCCGTGCCAGCCCGGGACAGGCAGTAGACAATGCCGGCCTGCTTGTGATGCTCGCGGATAAAATCGAGAATCTGCTGCTTACCGCGGTTTTTCTCGGCGATGCGATAGCGGATATTGGGCCGGTCGAAACCATCAATGAACTGCTGCGTCTCACCGATACCCAGCTGCTCGCAAATCTCCTTACGCGTCGGCGCATCCGCGGTAGCGGTAAGCGCCATGCGGGGTACGTCCGGAAAACGCTGGATTAGCTGTGCAAGCTCGCGATACTCCGGGCGGAAGTCATGCCCCCATTGCGAGACGCAGTGTGCTTCATCAATGGCAAACAGACTCACACAGGCGTTATCCAGCAGTTGCAGTGTCCGTTCCTGCAGCAACCGTTCAGGCGCACAGTACAAAAGCTTGAGCTCGGCGTAGCGAAGCGCCTGCTCCACTGCGGCCTGTTCTTGCGGCGCCATACTTGAATTCAGAAAAGCGGCTTTAACCCCATTCGCGCGCAGTGCCGCAACCTGATCCTGCATGAGCGCAATCAGTGGCGAGACGATGACGGCTGTGCCATCCAGCATCAAGGCGGGGACCTGGTAGCACAAAGACTTGCCGCCGCCCGTGGGCATAATGACCAGCCCGTGCTGGCCTGCGATCACATTGTCGATGACTGCCTGCTGTTCACCTCGGAAACTGTCGTAACCGAAGGTATCGCGCAGGATGGCCTGTGCCGTCATTGCTTCGATGCGCTCGTGTCCCGCCAGTTGGCGTGTGCATCCCAGAATTCAACCGCCTGCAGGTATGCCTCGCGATCAATGGGTACGCCCGACCCACCTTCATCCACGCCGAGTGCATTTCTCATGATGGTGATGGGGTTGAGCGGTGTCGGTTCTGGTGTCATGGTTGCCAGACAACCCACGACGCCCCAGTCACCCTTTATCTTGTCCCCCTCTTTAACCATTTGCTCGTGGTCGTAAAGAATGGCGATGAGGTATTCGGCTTGAGGCGGTTCGAAATCCTCGAACCAGCGAACTAATACCGGCAGCTCTTTGCGGTTACGTGCTTCGTACCCAGACCGTAGTAGATGACGGTTGTCATCGGTAATCGGTACTGCCGCGCACTTTGTCGACGTCCAGTTGCGGTGCACATGCAGTTTGCAGAACGGCGCATAGCCATCCAGCACCTTCACAGGCTCATGCTGGTTTAGGTAGGTCTCAAACCCGCTGGCATCCGTACCGGTAATGGCGTTTCGTCGCCCGTCCTTGGGAAACAGTCTGCCCCTGGCAAAACGGGTCAGGACGATGCGATCGCTCATCAAACCTCTGGGCGCATTTGCGGGAACAGCAATACATCCCGGATGGACGCGCTGTCAGTGAGCAGCATCACCAGGCGATCAATACCAATCCCCTCGCCTGCTGTGGGTGGCAGACCATATTCCAGTGCACGTACATAATCGGCATCGTAGAACATCGCCTCATCGTCGCCGGCCTCCATCGCCGCAACCTG
>JBFKKS010000115.1:0-7781 GCA_041630955.1 Nevskiales bacterium | reverse complement strand
TAGGCCTGCTGGGCGATCACTGCCTCGGTAAACGTCAGCTCCTGGTCAGGTTCCCATAATCCATAATGCAGGTCTTCCAGTCCCAGCAAAGTCTGCGCCAGTACCAACCCTAGTTCACGAGTATCCATCTATCTGTTCCAGTCATTTTTTATGTCTTTGCTGTAGAGCACCCGGTCTAGTGGCCCTACTGACGCTTGCGACATAGAGATAAACCATCACCAATCGGTACCAGGCTTAGATCAATGCGCTGATCGCCGATTAACTTTTCATTGAATTCACGAATAGCCAAGGTATCAACTTCGCTATTGTGAGGATCAGCAACACGCCCACCCCAGAGCACATTATCCACCATAATAACCCCGCCCGGTTTGATTAACCGCAGGCAGCGCTCGTAGTAAGCTTCGTAGTACTCCTTGTCGGCATCGATAAAGGCAAAATCAAAACTGCCTGCCTGCCCTTCTTCCAGCGCCCGATCCAGTGTCTCGATTGCAGGTGCCAATCTTAAATCTATCCGCTCCGCCATCCCAGCTTCTGCCCAGTAACGCCGTGCTATTGCGGTCCACTCCTCAGATATATCGCAGGCCAGCAGATAGCCGTCAGCGGGCATGGCCAGGGCAGCACACAAGCTGCTGTAGCCGGTAAACACCCCCACCTCGATACCCCGCCGTGCCGACATCAGGCGTAATAACCAGTGCATGAACTGGCCCTGCTCGGGGCTGATCTGCATTCTCGCCATGGCCAGCCCGGCAGTCTCGGCACGCAGGCGCTGTAGCAAAGGCGACTCCCGCAGTGAGACTTCAAGCAGATAGTCATACAGTTGGTCATCAAGTGTCAGTGTGCGGTTTGACATGGTATTCGCAAATTCACAACGCGCTATTTGATCGTTCATCCTATCTGACCCGGCGCCAGCCCGCGATCTTCACTCGGCTTTCCTAGCCCCACCGCTCAATGAAGACTAAATCTAGCAAGCGGCGCTAAGTGCCTTATTGCTAATGAGAATCCGGGGATATTCACAAAACCTGTGGATAACTGTGTGGACAAACCTTGAGTGAGGCAACATGAAGTGCGGTTTTTCAAGGTTTTGTACGCAGCGAACACTTTGTAACCAATTTACAATAGTCTATTGTAATCAATTGGTTACACATAAATAGCCGGCTCAGGGTAGCTCTATTGACAATCAGTCAAACACTGCACTGCACAATTTTCTCAATTGTGCATAACAGCAAAAGGTTCCACACTCAAATTTCCCGGCCAGGGCCATGCTTGTCCAAGCCGGATGCTATACTGATTCAACCGCCTAAGCTGCGGATTCCATTCATTTTTGGGTGCTGATTGTCGATGACCGCGCTGCCAGGCACACACCAGTCCAGCAGGAATGACACGGCCATCGTGCTATGTATTTCAGGGCATGACCCCAGTGGTGGCGCAGGTATCCAGGCCGATATAGAGACCATCCACAGCCTGGGGGGGCATGCTGCCAGCCTGATCACTTGCCATACCGTCCAGGACAGCACGGGTTTGCAGGAACTGCTACCGGTCGATACCCCCCTGCTTCGTCGTCAGGCCGCGTTATTGCTGGCCGATCTGCCCATTGCCGCCATTAAGCTGGGGGCCCTGGGTTCAGCCGCAGTGGCGGCGGTAGCCCGTGATGTAATCCACCAGGCCCGCCGTGCGAATCCAGGCTTGCCTGTCGTCATTGACCCGGTCGTTGCAGCCAGCGCTGGCACCGCCAGCCAGTTCTGCGATGCCCAGACCCTGGCTTCAATACGTGAGCAGCTGCTGCCCCTGGCCAGCCTCGCCACACCCAACCTGGCAGAACTTGAAGTACTGAGCGGGATTAACGGGGATTCGAAAAGCGCCGCACTGGCACTCCTCGAACAGGGCTGTCATGCATTACTGGTCACAGGCAGCGACAGCCCGGCGCCATCTACGGCACCCGTCGTTCACCGTCTGTACACAACCGATCATCCGGCCCAGTCCTTTTCTTGCGAGCGGCTGAACGGCCAGTACCATGGCTCTGGCTGTACATTAGCGGCAGCGCTGGCCCTGTTTCTTGCACAAGGCCTGGAGTTGTCAGCTGCGGTCGAACAGTCTCTGGAATACTGCTGGCAAAGCCTGGCCCGGGGCCGGCAGCTGGGCCGGGGCCAATGCTTCCCCGACCGTCGCCCAGCCCAGCAGCCTGCACGCAAGGTTTGAACCGGTTGGCCATGAACCGGCAGAGACTGGCTGAACAAGGTCTGTACGTCATCACCGATCCGCAACTGATCGGCAGGGAGCTACTGCTGCCAGCAGTTGCCGCGGCGCTGCGCGGTGGCGCGGGTATGGTTCAGTATCGTGACAAGGGCACAGATCAACCCAGGCGAGAAAAAGAAGCACGGGCATTGTTGAAACTGTGTCAGGCAAAGGGCGTGCCGCTGATCATCAACGATGATCTTGCGCTGGCTGTAGAAATCGGCGCGGACGGCATCCACCTGGGAGCCGAAGATATCCAGCCTGCCGAGGCCCGTGCACAACTGGGGCCAAATGCGATCATCGGCATCAGCGGGTATGCCAATGCAAACGCGGCGGCGAACCCGCTGGCCGATTACGTGGCTTTCGGACGCTTCTACCCCTCTGCCACCAAGCCCGATGCCAGCCCCGCCGCCCCGGAGGTCCTGGGTCAGGCCCGCGCGCTAACCGACAAGCCGCTGGTGGCTATCGGTGGCATCAACGTCAACAATGCCGCCTGCTTGCTGCGTGCCGGTGCAAACTGGTTGGCTGTCATTCATAGCGTATTTGCCGGCCCGGATATCGAGCACAACGCGCGCATGCTATGCCACGTCCTGCAGCAGAGGATATAGTGCGCAGATGACCCATTCCGAAGAACTTTTTGCAGCGGCTCAAACAGTCATACCTGGGGGCGTCAATTCTCCGGTCCGCGCCTTCAAAGGTGTTGGAGGAACGCCCTTATTCATTGAGCGGGCATCCGGGGCCTATCTGTTTGACTCGGATGGCCGCCGCTATATCGACTACGTCGGCTCGTGGGGGCCGATGATTCTCGGCCATGCGCATCCCGACGTAATCGTTGCGGTCCAGGCCCAGGCCGGCAAGGGACTGTCTTTCGGCGCACCGACCGGGCTTGAGGTCCAGATGGCCGAACGTCTCTGCGAGCTCGTGCCATCCATGCAGCAGGTGCGCATGGTCAACTCCGGCACGGAAGCGACCATGAGCGCCATCCGACTCGCACGCGGGGCCACGGGGCGTGACCTGCTGGTGAAGTTCGAGGGCTGCTACCACGGTCATGCCGACGCCTTGCTGGTTAAAGCCGGCTCTGGTGCGCTGACCCTGGGGGTACCAACGTCACCGGGTGTGCCGGCCAGTGTCGCGGCCCAGACCCTGACGCTCCCGTATAACGATGTCGAGGCAGTCGCCGCCTGCTTTGCCGAGCACGGCGCCCAAATCGCCTGTGTCATCGTAGAGCCGGTGGCCGGCAACATGAACTGCGTACCCCCGGTTGCCGGTTTTCTTGAGGCGCTACGGCAACACTGTGACGAGCATGGTGCCATCCTCATTTTCGATGAGGTCATGACCGGCTTTCGCGTCGCCCTGGGTGGTGCCCAGGCACACTATGGTGTGGAACCGGACTTGACCACCCTGGGCAAGATTGTCGGCGGCGGCATGCCGGTCGGCGCTTTTGGGGGCCGGCGCGAAATCATGCAGGAACTGGCACCGGTCGGCCCGGTGTATCAGGCAGGCACCCTGTCGGGCAATCCCCTGGCCATGGCTGCCGGGCTGGCAACCCTGAAAGGCATATCAGGGGCCGGTTTTTATGATGCCCTCATCGACAAGACGCGGCGCCTCTGCCAGGGCCTGACGGACGCCGGCAAACAGGCAGGCATTCCCCTGACCACACAATCCGTGGGCGGCATGTTTGGTCTGTTCTTTACCGAACAACCGGCCATCAGCCGCTTTGACCAGGTCATGGCCTGTGACAGCCAGCGCTTTGCGCGCTTCTTCCACGGCATGCTCGGTGCTGGCGTGAACCTGGCCCCGTCGGCCTTTGAGGCCGGCTTTATGTCGGCTGCGCACAGTGATGCCGATGTTGACGCCACTATTGAAGCGGCATTCAAAATCCTGTCTGACCTCGCTGCGCAGAGCTAGTCATGGACGCGGCCTGGCTCCAGGATTTCCTCCAGTGGGTGACCGCGCACCCGAACCTGGCACTGGGAACCGTTTTTCTTACAGGTCTGCTGGAAGCGCTTTTCCTGCTCGGCCTGCTGGTTCCGGGTGCGGCCTTACTGTTTGCCTTTGGCACTCTCGTCGCCGCTGGTGCCATGGAGCTATGGCCCACCATTATCGCGGCGGTGGCCGGCGCTGTTATCGGCGACCATCTCAGCTATTTTCTCGGCTTCAAGCTGCGTAACGACATCAAGCAGGTCTGGCCGCTGTCGCGCTTCCCCAAGGCTGTTCAAAGTGGGGAAGAGTTCTTCGACAAACACGGTGGCAAGGGCATCATTCTGGGGCGCTTCATCGGCGCGGTGCGCCCTGTGATTCCCACTGTGGCCGGGGCAGCCGGCATGCGGCCGTTCCACTTTATGGTGATGGACCTGCTGGCCATGGGCCCGTGGATTGTCGCCTATATGCTTCCAGGCGTTCTGTTCGGCGCCTCGTTGAACCTGGCTGCGGAGGTCGGCACTCGCTTGTTCGTACTGCTTCTGGTGGTAACGGTGGCGGTGTTGTTCATGGTCTGGTTCTCCCGGCGGCTGTTTTTGCTGGTTTCCAACCACACCGAAACGCTGACCCACAATATTCTTGACTGGAGTCAACGTCATCGAAGGCTGGGCCTGCTGGGGCCCAACCTGGCAGATCCCGCCCAGCCTGAAACACCGGGCCTGGCTATTCTGGCCATCATTCTGCTGGTGCTTTCCTGGATCGGTTTCAGTCTACTTTGGAGGGCCGGTGACCCGCATTCCCCGGCAGAACTTGATGCGGCTATTTACAACCTTTTTGAAAACCTGCACACGCCCTGGACCGATACGCTCGCACTGGCAATAGCCCAGTTTGGCACCTGGCAGGTTTATCTGCCCATGGCCTTGGCGGTTCTTGGTGGCCTGCTGGCAGCTCGCCGTACCATGGCAGCCGCACACTGGTGTGCGGCACTCGCCTTCGGCGCAGTTCTGGCGATCGGCCTGACGGTGCTGTTGCGCATCCCCGCGCCGGTAGACTATTACCGCGGCAACAGCAGCGGTTATATGAGCGGGCACCTGATCATGAGCACCGTTTGCTACGGCTTTCTGGCCGTATTACTGGCCACACGCAAGCGCCAGAGCAAGCGCTGGCGCTATTACGGTGTTGCCGTGATTGGCATTGTGCTGATTGCCCTGTCACGCCTGTATATCGGTGCGCAGTGGTTCAGCGATATCACCCTGGGCATTGTGGTTGGCGTAACCTGGGTCAGTGTTCTTAGCCTTGGCTACCGTCGCCATTTGCCCCAACGCGTCGCCACCATCAGTCAAATGCCCCTCGCCATGGGCGTGTTGCTGCTGGCGGCTGGCTGGCAGTGGCACAGTGCACTGGAAGTGGATCGCCAGCATTATCGACCCAGTGCCGAATTGCGCCAAATGAGTGCCAGGCAGTGGTTCAGCAGCGGTTTTGATGAGTTGCCCGCCTACCGCATTGACCTGGCAGAGCGACGGCGCTATCCGCTGAATCTTCAGTGGATCGGGGATATAGCAACCATTCGTGAGCAACTCATCAGTCTGGGCTGGCAGGATCGCAGTGACTTCGAATTCAAACAGTCTTTGCTATGGCTGAGCAAGACCCGGCCAATTGATGAATTGGCGCTGTTACCACAGGTGCATGATGGTCGCCCGCAAACGCTGGCCATGCTGCTGCCCGTTGATACGGAGCGACAATGGGTCTTGCGGCTATGGCACAGCGCCTGGCTGGTGGACGGGCAACCACTCTGGTTGGGCAGCATCGCACCCTATCGCATTGAGAACCTGTTCGATAACCTGCGTGTTCCGTGGGTAGAAGGGGACTTTAATACTGGCCAGGCCCTGGTGCGCCAGCAGTTTGATGTCAGCCGCGTTATTCAGCACCCGCAGGCACAGACTCACCCGGAGGGTAGCCAATGGGATGGGCAGGTGCTGCTGTTGATCGGCACATCACCAACGACACCCTAGGTACAATCGACCCGGCCGGCTACGGCTGCAGGATAATTCTTGGTAGCATAGCGGCCCGCAATGACCGCTAGTGATCTCAGCCACCCATGGCCAATAATCCATTCGTAGAACAAAAGGGCTTCGTTGGTCGACTGCGCGCCCAGCTTAATCGTGGCGAATCATTCCTCACCTATGATCTGGGTAATCTGCTGCCCGGGCGCGGGGTTGACGATGAACTGCTCGACGATATCGAGACTCGGCTGCTGATGGCCGATGTGGGCATCGAAGCCACCGAGGTGGTGATGGGCGCATTACGCAGTGCTGTCCATAAGGGTGAAATAAAAAACGCAAAAGAACTTATCAGCCAACTGCATGCCGGTCTGGCCAAACTGCTGGCCCCGGTCAGTCAGCCACTGGAACTGCCCGAGCACATCAAGCCCTATATTTTGCTTATGGTCGGCGTTAACGGGGTTGGTAAAACAACCACCATCGGGAAATTGGCAAAACGTTTGCAGGCCAATGGGCGCTCAGTAATGCTGGCAGCCGGAGACACGTTTCGTGCAGCAGCAGTCCAACAGCTCAAGACCTGGGGCGAACGCAATAACATACCGGTCATATCCCAGGGGCAAGGCGCGGACAGTGCCTCGGTTATCTATGATGCAGTCCAGGCTGCGCAGGCCCGTAACGTGGATGTTTTGATCGCCGATACGGCAGGCCGTCTGCATACCCAGACACATCTGATCGAAGAGCTGCGCAAAATCAAACGTGTCATTCAGCGGCATGATCAATACGCGCCGCACGAAGTGATGCTGGTGGTCGACGCCACAACCGGGCAGAACGCGCTGACTCAGGCACTGCAGTTCCACGAAGCCGTAGGGCTAACCGGCCTGACTGTGACCAAGCTGGACGGCAGTGCCAAGGGCGGCATCTTGTTCGCGCTGGCCAAGCGCATGAGCCTGCCTATCCGCTTCGTGGGGGTGGGTGAAGGGCAGGACGACCTGGGTGTATTCGATGCTGACAGCTTCGTCTCGGCCTTGCTGGCCGAACCCATCAACCGCGTCGACTGAGCACGGTTAAGAGGCCGCCCAGCGCATGAGCGACATCATTGAACTACAAGGTGTCTACAAACGTTACGCAGGCGGACAGGAGGCCCTGAGCGACCTGAGCCTGAGCCTTGGCAAGGGGGAGATGGCCTTTCTGACCGGCCATTCCGGCGCGGGCAAAAGCACCCTGCTCAAACTCATTGCGCTACTGGAGCGCCCGACCCGCGGTCGCATCATCGTGAACGGCGTCAATCTGAGTCGCCTGAAGCCGCGCCAGATTCCTGAGTATCGGCAAGGTCTGGGACTAATTTTTCAGAACTACAACCTGCTCTATGACCGCACAGTATTCGACAACGTGGCTCTGCCGCTCGTGATCCGTGGTCTGCGCCATGATGACATTGGGCGTCGAGTCCGGGCAGCGTTGGATACCGTGGGGCTGCTACGCAAGGAGCGTTCCCAGCCCATTACCCTGTCAGGCGGTGAACAGCAACGCGTCGCCATTGCCCGTTCAGTGGTCTGCAAGCCTCATGTGCTGCTGGCTGATGAGCCCACCGGCAACCTGGACCCGGAACTCTCGCTCGAGATCATGCGGCTG
>JBFKKS010000114.1:0-7788 GCA_041630955.1 Nevskiales bacterium | reverse complement strand
GTGGCCGTGCTGCGTTTTATGCACTATGACGATCCGGACTGGGTTGCAGCAGATGACGGTCAGGAGTCAACTTCATGAATGCGGCCACGCTATTGGACTTGCTCAGTTGGATATTGATGCTGTCGGGCGGCCTTTTCGCCATCATTGGCGGCTGGGGCATGCATAGCCTGGATGATTTTTTTGCGCGCACACATGCAGCGAGTGTCACTGATACGGCAGGTGCCGGACTCATTATCATTGGCCTGCTTTTACAGGCTCCTGGCTGGATCGTTGTTATCAAGTTGCTGATGATCTTGTTGTTCCTGTGGTTCACCAGTCCCACCGCTACTCATATCCTCGCACAGGCGGCTATAAGTGACGGACTCAAGCCAAGACTGGCAAAGAACCCAGCACCCCCAAGCGATAAACGCCGTAATAAGTCAGCAGCGTCATGACAATGGAAGCACTCATCAACCTCTCATTACTTGCCTTCCTGGCTGCTGCGGCAATGGGCATCGCCAGTACACGCGATCTGTTTGCGGTGGCCATGCTCTCAGGCATCTTTAGTCTGTTATGCGCCTGCGTTTTTGTATTACTAGATGCCGTCGATGTCGCCTTTACGGAAGCTGCAGTAGGTGCGGGCATAACCACAGTGCTTTTTCTTGCCACATTTGCACTGACGTCACGCACTGAAAAGCCAACTTCCCGCAATCGTAGTTTGCCGGCTCTGTTAATCGTCAGTGCCGTCGGCTTGCTGCTGCTTACCGCTACAGTGGACATGCCTGGATTCGGCTCGGCCAGGGCACCCGTGCAGGAGCACCCTCTGTATCATCATTTTGTCAGCACCTCAAAAAGCGAAATTGATGTACCGAACGTGGTCACGGCGGTACTCGCCAGCTACCGCGGCTACGACACGCTGGGAGAGGTGACCGTGATTTTTACAGCCGGCATAGGTGTCATTATGTTGCTCGGGCTGGGGCGCCGCGGCCCATCCGCAGGACCACGTAAAGGGCCTGATCATGATGCATAACCAGCAACGTATTCTTCGCATTATTACCAAGCTTATGCTGCCGTTGATCCTGCTGTTTGCCCTGTACGTACAGTTTCATGGCGACTACGGGCCGGGTGGAGGTTTCCAGGCTGGCGTTATATTTGCCGCGGGCATCATTCTCTACAGCATGGTATTTGGTTTGGATGCAGCACGGCGCGTGATTCCTATGCGTCTGCTCACAATCCTGATGCCCCTGGGCGTCTTGCTTTACGCCGGCGTTGGCATTGCCAGTCTTTTTCTGGGAGGCGAATTCCTCAACTACAACGTTCTGTCAGCTGACGATCCGGTGCATGGCCAGCACTACGGCATTCTTATCGTAGAACTGGGTGTTGGCATCAGCGTGGCCGCTGTCATGATCAGTATATTTATGT
The DNA here is from genome assembly GCA_041630955.1 of Nevskiales bacterium. Classification (GTDB taxonomy): domain Bacteria; phylum Pseudomonadota; class Gammaproteobacteria; order Nevskiales; family CAJXLF01; genus JBFKKS01. The sequence goes on along the minus strand of JBFKKS010000114.1, from coordinate 6,387 downwards.
CCTTCACGGGTCGGGGGCACAAAACATAATGCTTACCGAACTCAGTTATTTGAATTTGGCGCATTACAACTATTGGATCGCCATTTTGCTCATGATGATCGGGCTATACACCGTCATCGCACATACCAACCTGGTCAAGAAAGTGATCGGACTGAATGTATTTCAGGCGTCTGTCTTCATTCTGTATATCAGCATGGGAAAGATCACCGGCGGCACCGCTCCAATCCTGGCCGAGGGCCTTGGACCTTACTCCAACCCATTGCCACATGTACTCATTCTGACCGCCATTGTTGTCGGCGTGGCCACCACCGCCGTTGGACTGGCCCTCATAGTGCGTATTCACGAAGCCTATAAGAGCACCGAGGAAGACGAAATTCTCGCCAAAATCCAGAAGAGCCGAGACGCATGACGTCCGTGTTGCTGCCTAACCTGCCAGCGCTGCAGGTCGTACTACCGCTTATTGCGGCACCCCTGGTGGTTTTACTGCGGCGGCCAACCTCTGCGTGGCTTATGGCCACGATCACGTCGTGGGCCTGCTTTGCGATCGCGCTGATGATGACAGCACAGCTGCTCCACTCCGGCCCAATCAGCTATGCAATGGGTGGCTGGGCTGCCCCGGTAGGCATCGAATACAGGATTGATGAGCTATCCGCCTTTTTAGTGCTGATTATTTCTGGCAGCGCATCTGTTGTAATCCCCTGGGCCAGGCATTCCATTCTGGCCGAGATTCCACGCGACCGTGTGCACCTGTTCTACTGCCTGCTGTTGCTGTGCCTGACCGGCATGCTGGGCATTGTCAGTACCGGCGATGCTTTTAATGTCTTCGTGTTTCTGGAGATCGCTTCACTTTCCGGTTATGCCTTGGTGGCCATGGGAACCAACAGGCATGCACTAATGGCGGCTTTTCAGTACCTCATCATGGGCACGATTGGTGGCACCTTTATCCTGATTGCCATCGGTCTGTTGTACATGATGACCGGCACCCTAAACATGGCAGATCTGGCTGTACGTCTTCCCGCTGTCGCTGATACTGGCCCTGTACAGGCGGCACTGGCATTTCTCGTGATAGGCACGTCCTTGAAACTGGCATTGGTGCCTCTGCATCAGTGGTTGCCTAATGCCTACACCACTGCCCCATCAGCTGTGACAGCACTGCTGGCAGGCACTTCCACAAAAGTCGCAGCCTACGTCCTGATACGCTTTCTCTACACCATTTTTGGCGGGCAATGGTCGCTGGGCGGTTTCCCGCTTGGCCCGGCACTGATGGGCCTCGCAGCCATCGCCATGATCGGTGCCTCGGCTGCCGCTATCCTGCAGGTAGACGTCAAACGTCTTCTCGCCTGGTCCAGCATTGCGCAAATCGGTTACATCGTACTCGGCGTGGCCCTGCTGTCGGCTGATGGACTGGCAGCCGGCATATTGCACCTGCTCAATCATGCCGTCATCAAGACCTGTTTATTTTTGGCGGTAGGCTGTGTTGCCTTACGCTGTGGCGGCGTCCGACTTGAGCATTTCGCTGGACTGGGTCGGCGCATGCCTTGGACGATGGCGGCATTGGTGGTTGCCGGTCTGGGCTTGATTGGTGTACCGCTCACCGCCGGCTTTGTCAGCAAGTGGGCCCTGCTTACGGCACTGATGCAGGAGCAGCAATGGGTTCTGGCAAGTGTCATGCTGGTCAGTTCCCTGCTGGCCGTTGCGTATGTTTGGCGTCTGGTGGAAGTGGTCTACTTCAAGCCCGCTACGGACTCCAGCCAGCCAGCGACGGAAGCACCGTTTTCCATGCTGTTGATGACCTGGACGCTTGCACTGCTGACCCTCCTGCTAGGCGTACAGGGCACGGCCGTACTGGAATTCTGCACAGCTGCCGCTGTCCGTCTGCTGGGCGGGGCTTAGCCCATGAACATCTATACTCTTCTCCAGCAACCCACCTTGTTGATGCAGTTGGCCCTTCTCGTGCCACTGGTTGGCGCTGCTCTCATATTGGCATGCCATCGCTGGCCCAATCTTCGTGAGACCATCACCCTGATCACAGCATGCAGCCTGCTTGGCTGCGTAGCTGGTCTATTACCCAGTCTGCTTGGTGGCGGTCGCCCGGAGGTCGTCCTGCTGGACTTCCTGCCTGGTGTGCCGTTGATGTTGTCGCTAGAACCGCTGGGCATGCTGTTTGCGCTGATTGCCAGTGGCCTGTGGATTGTGAATTCGCTGTATTCCATCGGCTACATGCGCGGCAATAACGAGCAACATCAAACCGGCTTCTACATCTGCTTTGCCATCGCACTGTCTGCCACTATGGGCATAGCGCTGGCCGGTAATCTGCTCACCCTGTTTTTGTTTTATGAAGCTCTGACGTTGTCCACCTACCCCCTGGTTACCCACAAACGCAACGACAAAGCCCTGGCCGGGGGTCGCATCTATCTGGGCTATTTGTTATTCACCTCCATGGTCTTGCTGTTACCCGCGATTGTGGCGGTGTGGGTGTTGACCGGAACTCTGAACTTTGAGTCCGGCGGTATACTGAAAAACAAAGTCAGCGCCGACGTCGCGATGGTGCTCTATGCCCTGTTTCTGTTTGGCACGGGCAAGGCCGCCCTGATGCCATTTCACCGCTGGCTGCCGGCCGCGATGGTCGCGCCCACTCCAGTCTCAGCGCTATTGCATGCCGTGGCCGTGGTCAAGTCCGGCGTCTTTGTTATCGCCAAGGTGAGCACCTATATTTTCGGGCTGGATTTCCTGCATAGCAGCGGTGGATCACAACCCATGCTCTGGGTGGCGATCTTCACGATGCTCACCGCGTCACTGATAGCCATGACCAAGGACAATCTAAAAGCCAGACTGGCCTATTCAACAGTGAGTCAGCTTGCTTATGTCGTTCTCGGTGCAACTATGGCAACCTCGCTGGGCCTACTGGGCAGTGCTTTTCATATGACGGCCCACGCAGTGGGTAAAATCACACTGTTCTTCTGTGCTGGCGCCATCTACACAGCAGCGCATAAAACCGAGATCAGCCAACTCAATGGCCTGGCCCGGCAAATGCCGATCACTTTTACGGCCTTCGCGATTGCCGCGATCTCGATTATTGGCCTGCCACCCACAGCCGGATTCTGGGGCAAGTGGTATCTGATGAGCAGCGCGCTGGAAAGCGGCCTGATGCTGGTAGTTGCCGCGCTGGCCATCAGTTCCCTTCTGAATATTGTCTACCTGCTGGAAATCCCCATGCGTGGCTTTTTCCTGCCACCTGCGGAGGGCAGTGACGCAGGGCTGAGGGAGGCGCCACTTCCCTCTGTTATCGCCCTGGGCACAACCGCGGTCGCCTGTGTGGCATTGTTTGTATTTCCAGAACCACTGATGCATTTACTGGCAATGTGGAGGCCGTCATGAACCCATCGCAGGAGAGTCTTTTCTGGCTGCGTCGCCCAGTAGTCAACGTCATGGTTTACTGCCTGTACGCCATCTGCGCGGCAAGCATACTGCTGGAATTGGTGATTCACCGGCATGAGATTCTATCCTTCAGCGGCATCTTCGGTTTTTACGGCATCTTCGGCTTCGTGGCCTGTGTGGCTCTGGTGCTGGCAGCCAAGCTCATGCGTCGGGTATTAATGCGTCCGGAAGACTACTACTCGCGGGAGGGTAAGTCATGACAGCCGCCTGGTTCCATAATCCCGGGCTGCTGCTTATCCTGAGCGGGCTGTTGCTACCGGTACTACCCTGGCGGTTACGGCAAGTCGGCCTGCTGGCTGCACCGGCTATGGCGATTGTTCTACTGCTGCAGATACCGCAAGGCACACTGATCGAAACTGAGTGGCTGGGCTATCAACTCGTACCATTGCGTCTGGATGAACTGGCTTTTATCTTTGCTCTGATCTTCCTCATCGCCACGGTGCTGTGTGGTTTGTTCATGCTGCATCTGCGAAGCCGCCTGGAACCGGCCAGTACGTTAATTTACGCCGGCGCCGCGGTCGCGGCGGCATTGGCAGGAGACCTGATCACACTGTTCTTCTACTGGGAGGCCACAGCGCTTGCCTCCGCACTGGTAATACTGGCTAATGGCCCGCAGACCAGACCAATAGTTGTGCGCTATCTTGTGATCCAGGTGACGTCCGGACTGCTGCTCATGGCCGGTGCCATTGTGCATATACAGGCAACCGGCAGTACGGAATTCGGCCACCTGGGCCTGGAGGCACCAGGCGGTTGGCTGATTCTGATCGCTTTCGGCATCAAGGCGGCCTTCCCCTTCCTGCATAACTGGTTACAAGACAGTTATCCGGCTGCCAGTCCCACTGGTACAGTGGTGCTTTCGGCCTTTACGACCAAACTGGCAATTTATGCGCTGGCGCGCAGCTATGCAGGCACCGATCTGCTGATCCCGATTGGCGCCGCTATGACTGCGTTTCCGATTTTCTATGCCGTGATCGAAAACGACCTGCGTCGTGTGCTGGCCTACAGTCTGAATAACCAGCTGGGCTTCATGGTGGTGGGGGTGGGTATCGGCACTGAAATGGCCCTCAATGGCACCGCTGCTCATGCCTTTACACATATCCTCTACAAGGCATTATTGTTTATGAGCATGGGCGCCGTATTGATGCGTGCCGGCACTATCAACGGCTCCGAGCTGGGTGGTCTGTACAAATCCATGCCATTCACCACTGTCTGTTGCATTGTGGGCGCAGCGTCAATTTCGGCCTTTCCACTCTTTTCTGGTTTTGTCAGCAAGTCCCTTATCCTGAGCAGCAGCGCCTATGAGGGTTACTGGATAGTCTGGCTCATCCTATTGTTCGCATCCGCCGGTGTATTTCACCATTCCGGGATCAAGATTCCATTCTTTGCCTTCTTCGGACATGACTCGGGCATTCGCTGTAAGGAAGCCCCTTGGAACATGCTACTGGCCATGGGGATTACCGCCGCAGCTTGTATCGGCATCGGCTGCCTGCCAAGCCTGTTCTATTCCCTGCTGCCTTATCCAGTCGACTATGCCCCGTACACCGGCGGTCATATATTGAGCCAGATGCAATTGCTACTGTTTTCCGCCCTGGCATTTACCGTGCTCATGCGAACCGGTATCTACCCGCCGGAACTGCGTTCCACCAACCTGGATTTCGACTGGTTCTACCGGCGCCTGGGCCCCGCGATCGCAGTTGCTCTGCGTCACCGATCGGGGCGGCTTTATGACAGCCTGACCCGGATAACACTTGTGGGACGTGATCACGGCCTGCATGCCATACGCACGGCCTATCCCCATGCCAGCCAACTCGGCACCGGGGCCATGGTCAGTGCCGTTTTGCTGTTGCTCGGTGCTTATCTGGTACTTTTCTACTAGGGCAAAACTTGCAAGGCTGCCGCCCCCTGCATGCGTGCTGTGCTATGTAGGTACGCCAGCTGTACTGTGCCGGCCCAAGACCGATACCACATTTAAATAGTCAGGGCGAATAAATGATCTCGACCCTGCCTGTAAGGCGACAGAACAATTCGTAACTGATGGTGCCTGCAGCTTCAGCAATCTCCTCAACGGGGATGCCCTCCCCCCACAGTTCAACAGCGTCGCCAACCCTGGCATCGGGATGCTCACGCAGGTCTACACAGATCATGTCCATGGATACGCGGCCAATCAGTGAAACGCGTCGTCCGTCAACCAGCACGGGAGTCCCACTGGGCGCATGGCGAGGGTAGCCATCACCGTAACCGATACCCACCACGCCAACCGGCATGTTCTCAGGACAGGTCCAGGTTTGCCCATAACCGATGCCGTCGCCGGCACTCAGAGTATGGACAGCGATTAGCTCACTGCGAAGTGACATCACAGGCTGAAGCCCATGATCCGTCGCCCGCCCGCCGACAAGCGGTGAAGCGCCGTACAACATGATGCCCGGTCTCACCCAGTCCTGGTGTGTTTCGGGCCAGGCTACGATTCCGGCAGAATTAGCAACAGAGCGCGCCCCATGCAGACCAGAAACAGCGTGCTTGAACGCATTAATTTGCCCGGTGGTAGCCGGGTGACTCAGGTCATCCGCACAAGCCAAGTGGGTCATCCAACCCAGCAGGTTTACATTTGACTTCGATTCAGCCAGGACCGATAGCTCCTTTGCCTGTTCAGGCGGGAAACCAAGCCGGTGCATGCCTGTATCCAGCTTGATCCAGACGGCCAATGTCCAGACAGGTTCGAGTTCCGTCAGAAGGCGAAGTTGCGATGGGTCATGCAAAACCAATTGCAGTTTCTGTTCAGCCGCGGTTCGCATGTCGTCGAGTGACTGCACCCCCGCCAGCAGTACGATGGCGCGCTGCTCGCCATGCCAGCGTAGTTGCATGGCCTCATCCAGCGTGGCCACGGCCAGTGCATCAGCATCTGCCAATGCGGTGGCTACTTTGAGCGCACCATGGCCGTAAGCATCTGCC
>JBFKKS010000113.1:0-7896 GCA_041630955.1 Nevskiales bacterium | reverse complement strand
CCGTGTTACCGGCCAGCGCGGACGTGTTAGTCAGGCTGGATGCCAGTCACGCAGTCCATGAACTGTGCTACCGGTCCACGGACTGATTCTTTCGCCCGGGGTTTAGTCCTGCGCGGCGGAGGTCACGATCGGGAACTTGCCGTCAGCCGGGTCAAGCAGACCGAAGAACTTGATCAGCTTCAGACGGCTGCCATCCACGTTCAGTTCATCCGACAGTAACAGGTCTTTCACGCCGGCCTCGCCGGTGACCATCTTAAGGAACAGCTCATGGGTGACGTTGAGGGTAACGTCAGCCTGCTGATCAGTATGCGGTTCGCTGTGAAGTACGGCGTTCTCGATCCACAGGTGGTACGCCTGTCCCTTGTCGGTAAAGACGAAGTTCACTGCAAGTTCCTCGCCGATGGCGTCCTCGGCTTTCAGGTTGGAGGCCATGGCAGCAAAGAATTTGTGTAGCGGAATGGCGCGTAACAGGTCGATAGCACCGGTCATATCGGCACCGAACTCTGATTTGCCGTGACGTAGTTCATAGGCACCGGTGAGGTAGACATCACGCCAGGGGCCCGACTCGGACTGGTAACCGAGCTGATCGTAGACTGCGGCCAGTTGCATGCGCGCCTCTTTATTCCCAGGCTGGGCATAGACCAGATGATTCAGTAGTTCGGCAGCCCAGCGGTATTCACCGTCGTCGAATGCTGCTTCGGCCTTTTCCAGTACCGCATTGGTGCCGCCCATTGCATCAATATACTTTTCAGCAGCGTCAACACGGGGCAGCGGGTTCAGGTTGGCGGGGTTGCCGTCATACCAGCCGAAGTAGAACTGGTACACCGCCTTGGCATTGTGTCGCACGGTGCCGTAGTAACCCCGGTTGGCGAAGGTCTGTGCCAATGACGGCGGTAATTCCAGGCGTTCGGCGATTTCCTGCGGGCGGTAGCCGCGGTTGGCCAGGCGCAGAGCCTGGTCGTGGATGTACTTGTAAGTGTCGCGTAGCCCCTTGAGGAACTTGATGATGTTGTCGTTCCCCCAGATTGGCCAATGGTGGCTGGCGAAGTAGACCTCGGCATCGCTGAATAGCCGGGTCATCTCATGAATGTAATCACTCCAGCGCAGGGCGTCGCGTACCTTGGCGCCACGCAGCGTGTAGACGTTGTGCAGGTTATGCGCAACGACCTCTGCACCGCAGAAGGCCTTCAGGTCAGGCAGGTAGAACGTAAACTCGGCCGGTGCTTCGGATTCGGGCGTGTACTGGAAGACGAAGCGCAGTCCGTCGATGTCCAGCTCGGTGCCAGTTTTGTCGACAATCTCGGTGGGCTCGGCGAAGCCAATACTGCCGCCAAACGGTACTTCCTTGCCCAGACCCATATCCACATGTCCGCGATCCGAACGTTCCAGAGGGCGGCCATACTGGAACGAGGCGCGGCGCTGCATGGCTACACCGGCCATGACATTTTCGCTCGTGGCCTCGTCGGTGAAACCGCCAGGCGCGATGATACGCATATTGTTCGCAATACCGCCGGTAGACTCAGCCGCTTCCAGTAGCCCGGCGATACCGCCGAAATGATCGACATGGGAGTGTGTGAACAGCACGGCCACAATCGGCTTGTTGTCCAGGTGCTGCATGGCAAAGGCCCAGGCCGTGGCCGCGGTTTCCTTTGTGGTCAGTGGATCAATCACGATCCAGCCTGTGTCGCCTTCAATGAGGCTCATATTGGACAGGTCGAAACCCCGTAACTGGTAAATGCGGTCCGAGACCTTGAACAGACCGTGGATGGCATTGAGCTGGGCCTGTCGCCAGAGGCTGGGATTGACACTGTTGGGTGCCTCACCCTGCTCAAAGGCATAGCGGTGCTGATCCCAGATAACCTGTCCACTGCGCTCGCTTTTTACAATCAATTTTTCGGGTGAGGCGATCAGGCCACGGCGGGCATTGTCGAAATCCCTGGTGTCGTCGAAGGGCAACGCTTTGACAACCGCAGCATTGGTCTTGGCGGTAGCGTCAGTGGCTGGTGTATTACCCTGTGTATAGTCAGGTTTGCTGCTGGCATCGTCGCGACCGCAGGCAGTCAACAGGCTGAATGTCAGGACAATAAGTATGAGTTTGAATCGGAACATGGTTGTCTCCCCCTGGAATTTGAGACCTTAAGCATATAAGCAGCGGACGGGAATAGCTGGTCTTTTCAGGCCAGTCTCTGGTCCCATGGCGTCAGATTCGCTTGCTCGGTGCAGGCGCTGCGTACAAGACGCGGCCCGCCAATGGTGCTTAAAATACCGCTTTCCTGTCAGGTAAAGACTCGAGGTCTTTATGAACCCCTTGTTTAAGGCCGCGCTGAATGGTGGCGCACTGATCAACCAAACGGCGGCCAATATCGTCAATAACGGCATGGATCGGCTGTTCAATGCCCAGGAACTGATTCGTTCCAGCCAGACGCCCTACGATGTGATTCTGGTTCGCAAACCCATGTCGTTGCGCTACTACCCGCCGCTGGTCGAGGATGAAATTCCGCTGGCCGATGGCTCAATGCTGAAGGTAGAGCAAGAAGAAAAAGATGTACCGCTGATCATTATCCCGCCGCTGGCGGCCAGTGTGCATATTTTCGACCTGATGCCCGAACGCAGCATGGTGCGTTATTTCCGCGCCCGTGGTTACAAGGTGTACATGGTCGACTGGGGCGAACCCGCCAAGCGTTACGCCAGGCTGGGGGTCAAGGACTATGCGGAAGACATGCTCTCTGAGGCGATCGAGGCAGTACGCGAGCATGCCAGGGTTGAGCCGGTTTCCCTGCTGGGCTGGTGCATGGGAGGACTGTTCGCACTGATCTATGCGGGCCTGTCACATGACGATAACGTCAAGAACATTATCACCATCGCCAGTCCTATCGACTCCCGACAAGGTGGTGCGGCAGGACAGGTCATGGCCCTGCTTGAGCCGGCAGCGGCACTGGTGCGTCGATACACGGGTTTTCGCATCCACAATATCGACCCCAAGTACCTGCAGGTGCCCGGCTGGGTTAATTCATTGACCTTCAAACTGACCAATCCCGTGGGCAGTTTGACGACCTACTGGGACCTGTTGATGAATCTCGCGGATCGCGAGTTCGTGGTCAATCACACTACGACCTCGGATTTCCTCGACAATATGCACCACTACCCGGGGGGCATCATCCAGGACTTCATGATCAAGCTGGGAGTCGATAACGATTTTTCACGTGGCCGGGTCGAGATTGGCGACAAGACCGCCTCCCTGGACCGTATTGAATCCTCGCTACTGGTGTTTGCGGGTGAGAAAGATGCCATCGTGACGCCCCAGGCAGCTGAAAAAAGCATGGACCTGGTGGCGTCAAAGGATAAGCGCTTTGAAGTGGCGCCTGGTGGCCATGCCGGCGTGGTCATGAGTGGCAAGGCGCAAAAGCTTGTCTGGGGCACCACAGCCGACTGGCTGGCGACGCGCTCTACTGTGGCCTGAACAGGTAGTGCCCCACACCCCATTGCTGGCCACGGTCGTAACCGAATAGTTCAGCCACCGCCATGTAAAACATGCGCCAGCGTTGTACCCAGCGGGCCGCCTCGCTGGACGGGTAATGCTGTTCGAACAGGGCCAGCATGTCATCGCGACTGGCATCCAGTCTCGCCAGCCAGGCATTGCTGGTCTTTTCGTAATGCGTGCCGCTTAACCACCAGCGGTTATCCAGTTGCAGGTCCTGCTGGTAATGCAGAAACAGGTTATAGCTGGGCATGATGCCGCCGGTGAAAAAGTAACGCGCCATCCAGTCATTATCGCCCTGGGTTTCGTAGGGATAGGCGAGTTCCCGGTGACAGAATACATGCGTGAAAAGCTTGCCATCGTCACGCAACCAGCCTCGAATGCGCTTGAACAGCAGGGCATGATTACGCAGGTGTTCGAACATCTCGACCGAGATGACCCGGTCAAACTGCTGCTGTGTACTGAAATCATTGATATCGGCGGTAATCACATCGAGGTTGTTGAGTCCCTCATTGGTTGCCTTCTCCATGATCCAGCCACGCTGGGGGGCTGAATTGGAAACCGCCGTAATGCGGGCATTAGGGTAGTGCCGCGCCATCCACAGGCTCAGCGAACCCCAGCCACAGCCGAGCTCAAGAATATTCATGCCGTCGCCCAATTCGGCGCGATTGCAGGTGAGCGCCAGCATGGCTGTTTCGGCAGCGTCGAGATTATTGATGCCGTCAGGCCAGTAAGCGCTGCTGTATTTAAGATGCTTGCCCAGCGTGGCCTCGAAGAAGGCAGGTGGCAGTTCATAGTGTTGCTCGTTGGCGTCTTCGGTGGCGATCGCCAGCGGACCACTTGACCAGTCGGCGAGGTAGTTCTTGAAGCGCGCATCGCGGGCCTCAAGGTCATTTGCATGCTCCTCGTTCAGGCGCTCGCTACAGATGCGTCGCATACCCCAGCGCAGCAGGCTGTCCGGCAACCAGCCGCGTTCGGCCAGGTCAATGGCCAGCGGGGCTCGATAGTGCCCTGCTTGCTCAACGTCTTCCGACGACGGCGTATTGCTGTTGCTCAGGTGGGAAGTCGATACGTGCGTCATGGCGGTTTCCGGTCTTGTTACGGATATTGGTCAGACCCTCGTAGCGAAGGAGTTCGCCGGTTTCCGTGTCGTAGGTGAGATAGATGGGGTCTACCAGCAGCCGCAGAAGGGTTGCTGGCTGAACTTTAATGTGGATGGCCTGACGGCCGAACAGGCTGGTCCGTTTCATTACAACGGCCTCGAATCTGAGGACCGTTTGCTCAGAGGGGACGGCCATATCGAACTTCTGGGTCTTGCCCTGCAACAGTTCTGGCATTCGATCGCGTACGTACAGGTCAAAACCGGAGTCGGCGACAAAGGTCGGAGTTATTTTGGCCTCGTCGGTTTCTATTGGCGCAGCGGCCTTTTTACGGCTGTACATGGAATAGGCACCGTCGACATACCTGGCCCCCTCTAAATAGCCATCACGCAAATCCAGCAATTCAAAGGCCGGCGCGAATCGATGCTCGCTGTAATCCATCCATTTGGTGCAAATCACATTACCGGCAGCATCCTTGTACTCGGTCTTGTGGTCCAGGATGACCTCGTTATTCAGGCGAAGCTTGTGATTTTCCGTGTACAGGAGCGTAGCGGTGCCACGCTCATATGCATAACCCGTGATGATGGCCTCGCGTTCAGCCGCGAGCGCGGGCAATACCCAGCCGCAGAGCAGCAGGATCAGCCCGGTCAGTTGATAGTTGCGACGCTTTTTACGCATGCTTAAGGCTCCGGATAAAGCGGCCAAGTGACCATACACTTGTACGGAAAACGGGTTCTGCATATCTCTTTCGATTCATTCGGCATGCTTTTGTTCCGTGAGTGAATGTTGCTGAGTTTCATATAGTTAGGCAATGGATTACAGGATTCACGAAACCGCGCCACGAATACAGCCGGGCTTGGTGAACAGCATGTGAACCACGCCAGTGTGATGTTCGGCGAATGCCGCCTCGCAGATGGCGAGATAGTAATCCCACATGCGCATAAAGATTTCACTATAACCCTGCGACCTAATAGCCTCAGCCCGGGTCCAGAAACGCTCTCGCCACTGAGAGAGAGTACGTGCGTAATCGGCCGAGAAATCATCCAGGTGAAACAGGCGTAACGAGGTCGTATCGGTCGCCACTTCGAGCAAATGCGTTACGGATGGCAGGTTGCCTCCGGGGAAGATATAGCGGCGGATAAAGTCAGCTTCCTTGCGTGCCTGATGGTAGATCTGGTCACGGGTTGTGATGGCCTGGATCAAGGCCTGGCCATCGCGCTTGAGCAGCGCATCGCATTGGCCCAGAAACTGGGGATAGTAATCGTGCCCCACCGCCTCGATCATTTCTATGGAGACCAGCTTGTCATAGGTTCCGGTGAGCTCGCGATAGTCACATTGCAGCAGTTCAATGCGATCAGCCAGGCCAGCGGCCTTGATGCGCTCACTGGCCAGGTCGTATTGCTCCTGCGAAATGGTGGTGGTGGTGACCCTGGCCCCATATTGGCCAGCGGCATGAATGGCGAGCGCCCCCCAGCCAGTGCCAATTTCGACCAGGTGGTCGCCTGGCTGCAACGCCAGTTTGCGACACACGATGTCCAGCTTGTTTTGCTGGGCGGCCTCAAGACTGTCTTCAGGCCTGGCATAGATGGCTGACGAGTAAGTCATGCTTTCATCCAAAAACAGCCGGAAAAAGTCATTACCGAGGTCGTAGTGAGCAGCAATATTAAGCCGGCTGCCCTGGCGATGATTGCGGCGCCGAAGTTCAAACAATTTGAGCAATGGCTTCTTGAGCCGGCCCAAGCCGCTGTCCATGGTTTCCAGGTTGTCGCGGTTACGGATGAAAAGGCGCACCAGGTTGACCAGGTCGTCGCTTTCCCACAGGCCCAGCATATAGGCCTCTCCGACACCGACTGAACCGCCGAGGCAGGCGTAGGCATAGAACAGTGGGTCGTGAATGACAATGTCGAACTGACTGTCCTGTCCATCACCCAGCAGCAATGGCTCGCGATCATCTTCAAGCACGCGCAGGTTGATATTCCGCAAGTCGCCTATGCGACTCAGGAAAACCCTGCGCAGAAGGTCAATCGCGGCACTGCCAATTCGAATCGGTGCCTTATCGTCGGCGTAAACCCTGATGTGCTGAGTCATGTCGATTCCTTTCCCTTATCTTGGGCGTTGATCTTGTTGCACCGCGGCTGGCGAGTTGCCGGGGTGAGGAATGTAGGGGATGCGCTTGAGCCACAGACGCAGGGCTTCCCAGTAAATGGCCGCCACGATCTTGCCTGTCATGAAGGGCGTCACTGCCAGAGCATAGGCGAGGCTGCGGCTATTCATCGGTTCGGCAGTAAGCGTCATGTTGGCACTGAAAATGCGTTGACCATTCTGGTAGTTCTCCAGTCCCAGTGACAAGTCGTTGTCGTTTCGTCGCAGCTGCAACCGGTATCGTATGTCCATCGACATGAAGGGCGATACATGCATGGCCTTGTCAAAATCGATGCGAATCTCCGTCGCCTGTGGGTCCTGCACCGGCAGCACATAGGGGTGGCGTTCTCCCCAGGGCGTGTTGTGCACTTCAGCCACGATGGCCTGCAACTGCCCCTGCTGGTCATGACACAGGAACAGGCTGATCGGGTTCATGACATAACCGAAATACCTTGGTTGTGTAAGAAGCAGGATACGTCCATCAGGACGCTTGCCTGTTTCGGATTCAACCAGGTCACGAATTTTGGCTGCGAGGTCGGTTGTCTCACCACCCAGGTGGTCGCGGCTTTGAAAACTGGCCACATTGGCCCGTTCAAGCGACCAGAGCCAGCGGCCGGCGAAGGCAGACTCAAGCTGGTCCAGATCCAGGCACAGCATGCTCAGTCGATAACGAAAGGCGTGTCGGCGTGGCGTGAGACGCAGGTGACTTACCCAGCCACGCATTACGCTGTGTGGCGAGGGTTTCACAGGCTTTCTCCGAAGTGACGCGTGACATCCAGTGCACTACGAACACCGTCTTCATGGAAGCCGTTGCCCCAATAGGCGCCGCAGAAGGAACTGCGGTTCTGGTGCTGGATTTCGTCTCGGCGTTCTCGTGCCTGCTGGCTGGATAGCGTGAAAACCGGGTGGTCATATTCAAAGCGTTGCAGTATCTGTTCCTCGTCGACCTGCTCGCTCTGGTTAAGCGTGACGCAGAAATCAACAGATGCCTCAAGATTCTGCAGCCGGTTCATGTGGTAGGTCACGGTGGCGGGGCGGGAGCGGTCCGTCACGAGCCGGTAATTCCAGGCTGCCCAACTGCGCCGTCTTTCCGGTAGCAGGCGGGTGTCATGGTGTAGTAGCACTTCATTGGGCTGGTATTTGAGCTTACCTAGAATGTCGTTTTCGACTTCACTT